>NZ_CDRNDK010000216.1:0-10488 GCF_977012225.1 Planomonospora algeriensis
CAGGGTGACGTCGCCGGCCCGCTCCGTCCGCGGGGACCGGGAGCGCGGCCCGGCGGTCCCGAACACCTCCACCGGGACGCCGGAGCGCCCCAGCGCGGCCGTCAGCCGCTCGGCGTAGCGCCCGAGCCCGCCGACGACGTCGGGCGGGAGCTCGGAGCAGACGACGTGGACCCGGTGCGGCCGTGCCGTCACTCCGGGCTCCGCAGGAACGTCCGCCGGGCGAACGCGAGGTCGTCCTCGGTGTTGACGCCGCGTGCCTCGTCGGGGTCGGTGACCGGCACCACCGTCACCCGCCGGCCGCAGGACCGCGACAGGTGGGGCAGGAACGGCAGGAAGTTGACCTCGCCGGTGGCCGCCCCGGGGACGGCGCCGGCCAGGTAGCCCTCCCACGCCGCGGCCAGCCCGTCCGTGCTGAGGCAGAACACGCCGACGTCGCTGAGCCCGCCGGGGCGGCACTCGTCGCCCTCCCGGGACTGCCGCACCCGCACCAGGGCGGATCCGGCCAGCTCGTACTCGACGTAGGGGTCGGGCAGCGGCACCAGGGGGAGGGTGAGCCCCGGCCGCCCCTCCGGGTGGTCCCGCCGGTGGGCGTGCACGACCCGGCGCACGGTCTCCGGGGACAGGTTCGCCTGGTCTCCCCAGACGACCAGGGCCGCGTCGTACGGCTCCCAGTGCGGGGCGGCGCCGAAGACGGCGTCGCCCATGCCCCTCGGCTCGTCCTGGACGCCGACCGAGACCGTGCCGCGGGCGATCTCGTCGGCCGCCAGGTCGCGGAACGGGCCCTCGCCGGCGGGGGAGACCACGACGTGGACGTGCTCCGCCCACGGCCGCAGCCGCCGGTGCAGCAGGTGCCACACGGTGACGCCGTCGGCCACCTCGATCATGATCTTCGGGATGTCGAGTCCCAGGCGGCTGCCCCGCCCGGCCGCCGGGATCACCGCGCAGACGCGCCGGTCACTCACTGTCCCCGCCCTCCGTCTCGGTCTCCGGCTCCGTCTTGAGTTCGGTCCTGAGCTCGGTCTTGAGCCCCGTCGTGAGTCCCGTCTCGGGTTCCGTCTCGAGACCGCCGCCGTCCTCCGCCTCCAGGAGGGACGCGATCTCGTCCAGGTCCCGCACCGCGACCGCCCCGGCGGCGGGCCCGGCCGCGTGGACCCGCAGCGTCACGAGCCCGGCGCCGACGGCGGAGGCCACCCCGTGGACGGAGTCCTCCACGGCGACGGCGCCGTCCGGGTGGACGGCCCAGTCACGGCAGGCCCGCAGGTAGAACCGCGGGTCGGGCTTGTTCCACGGGACGTCGTCGGCGGTGAGCACCCCGCGGAAGCACCCGTCCAGCGAGCAGGCCGCCAGGACCCGCTCGACCGACCCCCGGCTGCCACCGGTGACCAGGTACGGCGTGCGGCCGCGGTCGGCCAGCAGGCCGAGCAGCCGGCGGGCGCCGGGGAAGAGGGCCACCATCCCCGCGTCGACGTAGCCGCGGTACAGCTCCTGCTTGCGCCGGACCAGCCGCCGGGCGACGTCGCCGGCGGCGCCCAGGCCGGCCACCACCTCGCGGGTGCCCGTCCCGGCGTGCGCGTCGTACCGGAAGGAGCCGAGCAGCTCGGGGGCGATCTCGGTGATCGCGTCGCGGAACGCCGCCTCGTGGACCGGGCCCGAGTCCACGAGCGTGCCGTCGAGGTCGCAGAACCAGGCCCGCCGCCCGGCGATCGCCCTGGCCGCGATGGCGGCCGCAGCGGTGGCGGCGGTGGCGGCGACCGGGGTCTGCGCCGGGTTCATCCGGCACCCACCAGGGACGCCTCGGCGGCGATGCCGGTCAGGGCGGAGACGGTGCGCCGGCCGCAGTGCGCGCCGGGCCGTCCGGGATCCTCCAGGTGGCCGGTGATCCAGCGCACCCCCGCCCGGCCGCCGCCGCCGCCGGTGGCGCCCGCCGCCGGTGCGGCGGTCCGGTGGCAGAGGACGTGGGTGACGGTGCGCCGCTCGTTGAACGGGTCCCCGAGATAGGCCAGGGTGCGGTCCAGCAGGTCGGACGCGCCGAGACCCCGGACGTCGTGATCGTCCCGGATGTTGACGACGAAGACCTTGGCCCCGGTCCGGTTCGCCGCGATCGCGTCCGCCAGGCCCGGGGTCAGGTAGCTGGGCAGCAGCGACGAGTGCGGGGTGCCCGGGCCGTAGACGATGAGGTCGGCGTGCCGGAGCGCGTCCCGGGCCTCCGGGTTCAGCGAGATCCCGGCACTGGCGCGGGCCAGCGTCCGCCGCAGCCGCTCGGCGGGCTGCGCCTGCAGCGCGGTCCGGGACTCCGGGACGACGGGTTCGCGGAGCAGGAACAGGTCGGTGATAGCGGCGGCGTCCTGCGGGGCGACGATGTCGGCCTCGTCCGCCAGGAGCCGGCCGTCCTCCTTGAGCGCGACCAGGAAGGCGTTCTCGCCTCCGGTCACGTTCACCAGCCGGGCCGGTGAGCCGAACGTCCGCGCGCACGAAGCGACCGCGGCGTTGAAATCGCCGCCCAGCCGGAGGTAGGAGCCGGCGAACACGAGGTTGCCGAGTGCGCAGTCGGAGAGGCTGAACCCGTGCGGATGCCCGTCGAGGTGGCGCAGGAAGACGGTCAGGTCCCGCACGATCGGGGTCCGTGCCTCCGGCGGCAGCGTCCCGAACGTCCTCCCGAGGGGCAGCCGGTTCACGAGGCCGGCGAGGTCGTCGCGGGTGCTCCCGGCGGGCAGCCGGTGCTCCAGCACGTTCCTCAGCGCGGCCTGGCGCGGGTCGCCGCCGTCGAGGTGCAGCAGCAGGTTCTTGCGGAAGTCCGAAGGTCCCAGCATCCCGGGCAGGTAGCGCCGGAGCGCCCCGGTGGAGTGCCCGTTGTCGTAGCCGTTGATCAGCAGGGAGAGGTCGACCTCGGGGATCCGCAGGAGCCGGCGCGCGATGCTGGCCCCGCCGCGCCCGCCGCTGAACAGGGCCACGGACGTACGGCCGGAGCCGAGACCGGGGCCGAGGGAGGGGGAGGGGTACGGCGAGCTCATCGGGCCTCCTCCGTCGCGGGCGCGTCCGGGGCGCGCAGCACGCCCCGGCGCAGCAGCCACCGCCGGTAGCCGAGGTAGCCCACGAACAGGGCGCGGTCGCGGGCCCCGCGCCAGAACCGCCACCCGCGGCTGCCCCCGCCGCGTTCGCGGTGCTCGATCGGGATCTCCACCCAGGCGTGGCCGACCTCGGCGACGCGGGCGGTGATCTCGGTCGAGCAGTTCATCCCGCCGGACTCCAGCGGCAGCGCGCGCAGCAGCGGGCCGCGCACCACCTTGAAGATCGAGTTGAAGTCGCGGTAGCGGGTGCGGTGCAGCAGGTTGCTGACCGCGCCGCTGGCCGCCGACCCCCACCGGTAGGCCAGGGCGTCGGCCTTGTGGATCCGGGCTCCGGAGAAGGCGGGCCCGTCGCCGGCCTGCAGGTGGGTGAGGAACCGGTCGAGGTTGGCGATGGGGAACTGGCCGTCGGAGTCGAGCAGCACGACCCAGTCCAGCCGGGTGGCCGCGATCGCGGCGGCGATCGCGGCGCCCGCGCCGCGGTTGCGGTCGAAGCCGACGACGACGAGCTCGGGGCAGTGCCGCTGCAGGTCCGCCAGGATGGCGCGGGTCGCGTCGGTGCTCCCGTCGTCGCAGACGACGATCTCCCAGGCGCCGACCGCCGGATGGTTTTCGAGGTAGTCCCGCCACTCCGTGACCGCCGCCGCGATGTTGTCCGCCTCGTTGTAGGCGGGCGCCGCCACCGAGATGCCGACGGGCGGGCCGGTGACCGTATCGGCGGCCGGGCCGACGGCCGCGTCGGTGCTCGGGCCCGCGGCCGCGGCTCCGGCGCGGGGGACGTCGTGGGCGTACGGCACGCCTCGCCTCCTCGTGCTGGTCCCGGTCACCGTGCCGCGGCTTCCCCGGCCCCGAGCAGGCGGCCGATCCAGCGGTCCAGGGGGAGCAGGTTGACCGCGACGACGACCGGGACGTGCGCCAGGGTGAACAGGATCGCCGCGCCGAACGAGATCGGCCCGCCGGTGAACAGGTTGATGTGCGGAGCGTCGATGAGCTCGGGGATCTCGACCGGGTTGACCACCTGCCACATGACGTCGAGCAGGCCGGAGAACACGATGAGGATGCCGCTGGCCGCGACCTGCAGGCAGCGGCCCGGGGTGCCGCCGCCGATCCGGTAGGCGGCTGCGACGGTGAGCACGATCCCGGGGTAGAGCAGCAGGTACAGGTGGGTGTAGAAGCCGTCGCCCTGGAGGCGTCCGGCGTCGCCGTAGTAGAACCAGCTGACCCGGGGGATCACGTACGCGGTGAAGAAGACGAACGGGATGTACAGCAGCCAGTGCAGGCGCCGCGACACCCACGGGAAGAACGCGATCGCGCAGCACAGGCAGGCGAACGCGAGCAGCTTGACCACCAGTTCCCACGCGGCTTCGATCTCCCTGCCGTGGGGGGCCAGCCACGAGACCGCGGCGCCGGCGGTCCCGGCGGCCAGGGCGATCCACCACACGTGGGGAGCCCAGCCGCGCCGGGCGGCCAGGACGACGTCGGCGGCGCCTGCCCGGAGCCCCGCAGCCGGGGCTTCCTCACCGGGGGACGGTGCGGACGGCCTGTTGTCCTGCGTGGTCATGAGGTCCTGCCCCTTCTCTGAGCTTTCCGCGCCGCCGTGGGGGACACCCCGGCGGACCGGCGGACGCCGGCCGCCGTCTCCCCGGCCGGAACGGGGAAGGCCGTTCTCGTTCCCGGTCCGGCGGAATGCGGCGTCAGGACACGGGATTTCCATCCCGTTCTTTTCGGCGGCTGTTCTGCCGTGATTTCGGACACCGCGCGCACAACGGCCGTCCAAGGACGGATCCCGGCGGCCGGCCGGTGCCGGGGCGTTCATCCGCCGTATTCGGACGCGGTGCGTCCGCGGCCGTCGTTTCGCTTCGGTGAATTTCGGCGCAGAGCATGCCGCGCTTCTCCATATTCTTCATGTGAACGTGCTGTCCGGTGGATGATTTTCGATTCCGCGGTCATCGGCCGGGAATCGCCCTCCCTTTTCCGGCCATGGCGCCGAGTAAGGGGATCGCCCGCGGGGAGCCGGCGGCCAGGCCGGCGACGAGCACCACGTGGACGGCGAGGTGGACGGCCATGAAGTAGGCGGTGAAGGCCGTTCCGCGCTGCCGGTGGACGAACCTCAGCAACGCGGGGTCGGAGAGGACGAACCCCGTGACCGCCGCGGCGGGCACCCCGAGCAGGGCGGGGTGCAGCGCGGCCAGCGGGAGCGACGCCAGCGCGAGCCCGCAGGCGAGGATCCCGGTCCGCCGGTTCGCCCGTGCCAGCTTGGCTTCGCCGGTGCCCCGGACCGCGGCCCGCGCCATCAGCGGGATCACGGGCAGGGCCCGGCGCCACTGCTCGGTGAGGATCGGCAGCAGCCGGCTCCCGTCGTCGTGGCGGCCGACGACCGCGTCGGTGAGCACGATGCGGCACCGCAGGGCGAGCCGGCTGCTGTACTCGACGTCTTCGGAGTCCCGCAGCCCCTCGTCGAACCTCCCCGCCGCGAGCAGGGCCTCACGGCGGACGGCGGCCAGGGCGAACACGGCGCTGCCGACCTCGCCCAGTTGGCGGCGGCGCCAGTGGACGGCGTGCAGGATGCGGTACCGCTCGATCGGCCCGTCGTCGATGAGTGGCTCGGTGTCGTAGATGCCGTGCACGCAGCCGTAGCCGGGATCGCGCTGGAGGATCTCCACGGCGTTGGCGACCGCGTCGGGCCACAGCGCCACATCGGAGTCGAGGAAGAAGACGACGTCGCCGGTGGTGTGCTCGACGCCCGCGTTCCGGGCGGCCGATACCCCGCGGTTCTCGGGCAGCCGGAGGACGCGGCAGCCGAGCTCCTCCGCGATCGCCGCGGAACCGTCGGTGCTCGCGTCGTCGACCACGACGATCTCGTCGGGCGGCCGGGTCTGGGACAGCGCCGACTCCAGGCACAGGCGCAGGGTCCTGGCTGCGTTGTAGCATGGAACGATCAAGGAAATCGTCGTCATGGATCCAGCCGCTCTGGCGGCCGACAATGGCGGGAGCGCCGTCGGCCGCGAATTTCAAGCGCTCATCGCCGTGCGGGTCGCGGGATTCTCCACAGAATGACCGGCGGGGGAACCCCGGACGCACACCGCATCGAACACGGCGGATTCTTCACCGTTTGATGGGGTGTGCCGGGGAGGGCGGGTTCCGAATGGAAGCCCGGCAATCCGCGCGGCTTCTACTGTAAAGACTCTTTCCTCATTCGAGGGCTTCCCTCTCGGGGATCGGAGGTCGCCCGGCCCGGTGGGTTCGCTTTCATTTGCGACCACCGTAGTAGGGCTAGATCCGATATTCAATACGTCGGGACCAAAAATTGGGAGCGCTCCCACGGATGCGCTCCGGCCACCGGGGAGGGGCCTCCGCCGGGCCGGATGGCAGTGTGGGGCCATGAGCGACGACGCGGCGATCCGGCCCTTCCGCATCGACATCCCCCAGGACGACCTCGATGACCTGCGCGACCGGCTACGCCGCACCCGGTTCCCCGACGGGCTGCCGGGCGCGGGCTGGGACCTGGGAGTGCCGCCGGACTACCTCAGGGAGCTCGCCGACCACTGGGCCACCGTCTACGACTGGCGGGTGCACGAGGCGCACATCAACTCCTTCCCGCAGTTCACCACCGTGATCGACGGGCAGAACGTGCACTTCCTGCACGTCCGCTCACCCGAGCCCGGCGCGCTGCCGCTCGTCCTCACCCACGGCTGGCCCGGCTCCGTGGTGGAGTTCCTGGACGTCATCGGCCCGCTCTCCGACCCCCGCGCGCACGGCGGCGACCCCGCCGACGCCTTCCACCTCGTCATCCCGTCCATGCCCGGCTACGGGTTCTCCGGCCCGACCACCGAGAGGGGCTGGACCGTGCGCCGCATCGCCCGGGCGTGGGCCGTGCTGATGGAGCGGCTGGGCTACGACCGCTACGGAGCCCAGGGCGGTGACTGGGGGTCGATGGTCTCCCGCGAGCTCGGCCTGGCCGACGCCGGGCGCGTCGTCGGCGTGCACCTGAACTTCCTGCTGACCTTCCCGTCCGGTGCGCCGGGGGAGCCGGACGACCTGACCGAGGACGAGAAGGCCCGGCTGGACGGCCTCGGCCGCTTCCTGGACGACATGTCCGGCTACATGAAGATCCAGTCCACCCGGCCGCAGACGCTCGCCTACGGCCTGGCCGACTCCCCCGCCGGGCAGCTGGCCTGGATCGCGGAGAAGTTCAAGGAGTGGACGGACTCGGAGCGGGTCCCCGAGGACGCCGTCGACCGCGACCGGCTGCTCACCAACGTGACGGTGTACTGGCTGACCAACACGGCGGGCTCCTCGGCGCGGCTGTACTACGAGTTCGCGCGCGAGCGGAGCCGGCCGGAGGTCTCCGCGACCCCGACGGGGGTCGCGGTCTTCCCCCGCGAGATCGCCCCGCCCGTCCGCCGGCTCGCCGAGCGGAGCGAGAACATCGTGCACTGGACCGAGTTCGACCGCGGGGGCCACTTCGCCGCGCTGGAACAGCCCGAGCTCCTGGTGGGGGACGTGCGGGAGTTCTTCCGCCGGTTCCGCTGACGCCGCCGATCGCCCGTCGAGCCGTCCGATCGCCCGTCCGACCCCCAGACCGTCCGTCCGTCCGTCCGTCCGCCCGTCCGTCCGTCCGCCCGTCCGTCCGTCCGCCCGTCCGTCCGCGTCGGCCGTCGCGGTGCGCGGCCCGTCCCCATCGCGCCTCGTGCCGCCTCCGGCGGTGTCGCTCGGGATACGGCGGGCGGCGGTGGGGAAGACGAGAGAGATGATGTCCGCGTAGCGGTTGAAAGCGGGATGCAATGACCATCGACTCGTTGTGGGCCTGGGCCATCGTCGTGGGGATCGTGGTCGCCCTGCTGGTCCTCGACTTCCTGGTGGCCGCCCGCAGGCCGCACGCCGTGGGACTGAAGGAGGCCGCCCTCTGGTCGGTGTTCTACCTGGGGGCGGGCATCGCCTTCGGGCTCGCGCTCTGGGCGCTGGCGGGTCCGCACATCGCGACGGAGTACTTCGCCGGGCTGGTCGTCGAGAAGAGCCTCTCGGTGGACAACCTCTTCGTCTTCGTGGTCATCATGGGCCGGTTCGCGGTGCCCGCCCGGCACCAGCAGAAGGCGCTGCTGTTCGGCATCGCGGCCGCCCTGGTCATGCGGGTGGCCCTCATCACCGCGGGCGCGGCGGCGATCTCGTTCTTCTCGCCGACGTTCCTGCTGTTCGGCCTGCTCCTGCTCTGGACCGCCGTGCAGCTCTTCCGGCACCGCAACGACGACCCCGACCCCGGTGACAACCCGCTGCTGCGCTGGGTCCGCCGCGTTCTCCCCGTCACCGACGACTTCCACGACGGCCGGCTCGTCGCCCGGGAGGACGGCAGGCGCGTGATCACGCCGCTGTTCCTCGTCTTCGTCGCCATCGGCAGCACCGACCTGCTCTTCGCGCTCGACTCGATTCCGGCGATCTTCGGGATCACCCAGCACCCGCTCCTGGTCTTCTCCGCCAACGCCTTCGCGCTGCTCGGCCTGCGCGCCCTCTACTTCCTCATCGAAGGGCTGCTGGAGCGGCTGGTCTACCTGTCGATCGGGCTCTCCGCCATCCTGGCGTTCATCGGCGTCAAGCTCATCCTGGTCTTCCTGCACCGGGAGGTGTCGGCGGAGATCCCGGAGATCCCCACCCTCGTGTCGCTCGGTGTGATCCTCGCCGTGCTGCTCGTCACGGTCGTCCTGAGCCTCAGGCGGGTCCGGCGGCATCCGGAGGAGCGGGCGCACGCCGGAGCGGTGTACCTGCGCCCCGAGGGCGACGGCGACCCCGGCGGGAGCCCGGACGGCAGGTGAGCCGCCCGCCGGTCGCGGGAGCGGGACCGCGAGGTCCCCGCCGTGCAGGTCCGCACCCAGGGCGCTCCGCGGCGGCACGGCGCGGCACCCGATCCCGCCCGGCTATCCGATCACGACCGCGGGGCGCCTCGGATCGTCCACCCGGACGACGACGTCGGCCGTCTCGGCCGGCTCCGCCTCCTGCTCGTAGCGCTCGTAGGCCGGCAGGGTCCAGCGCAGCTCCGGGTCGGTACGGCGGGCCAGCGCGCCGGGGGAGAGCCACAGGTGCACGGTCAGGTCGAACGGGAGCCACCGGCCCAGCAGCAGCGCCCCGTCCAGCAGCAGCACCGCCCCCGGCGGCAGGGTGACGTACGGCGCACGCGTCGCCCGGTCGGTCGCCTTGTTCCACAACGAGGGCAGGACCTTGCCCGAGCCGCCCGGGTCCAGCGGCGCCAGCACCTCGCGGGTCAGGCCGCCCGCGTCCAGCCAGTCCTCGTAGAAGGCGTCCGGGTCGGTCCTGCCGTGCTCGAAGCGGAGCGAGGCCGGGCGCAGGAAATCCCACGCGGACACACGCAGGACCTCGCGGCCGCGCAGCCGGAGCGGCCCGGCCAGCGCGTCCGCGAGGTCACCGGGCCGGGCGGCGGGCGCGCCGTCGACCGCCACCCGCACCCAGGAGTCCGCAGGCGCCGCGGCGATCCGGTCGGCGAGTTCCTCGGCCAGAGACGACATGGAGATGGGGCGTACACGCACCCTGCCATCCTGCCAACGGCGGACGACGCCCGCGGACCGGTGGGCGCCCGCGGACTCCCGGCGGCTCCCGACAGCACGGTACGGCGGCCGGGAACCGGCCGTGAACCCTCAACGGCGTATCGGGTGAGAGGAAGGTGAACACCATGGACGGACCCCGGGGATCCGGGGCCGGACGATCGGAGCCGGATTGATCGCGCACACAGACCGCGCCGGGGCAGCCGAGGACGCCGGTGACGTCGGCGACGCCGAGGTGATCCGGAGGTCCCTGGAGGAGCCGGAGGCGTTCGCGCTCCTGTTCGACCGGTACGCCCCGGAGATCCACCGCTACGCCGTCCGGCGGCTGGGCGACTCCCTGGCCGACGACGTGGTCGCCGACACGTTCCTGGCGGCGTTCCGGCGGCGCGACCGCTACGACCTGACCCGGCCGGACGCCCGCCCCTGGCTGTACGGCATCGCCGGGAACCTCATCGGCAGGCACCGCCGGGTGGAGATCCGGTCCTACCGGGCGCTGGCCAGGACGGGGGTCGACGAGGTGGCCGAGAGCTACGCCGACCGGGTGGACGCCCAGGTGAGCGCCTCGGCCGTGCAAAAGGACCTGGCCGGGGCGCTGGCCGGGCTCTCGGCCGGGGACCGGGAGGTGCTGCTGCTGGTCGCCTGGGCCGATCTCACCTACGACGAGGTCGCCGAGGCGGTGGGGATCCCCGTCGGCACAGTCCGCTCACGGCTCCACCGGGCCAGGAGGAAGACCCGCGCCGCGTTCGGCGGCGCCGACCCGACGGCTACCGAGGAGGAGCGTCATGGATGAGCTGAGCGCGCTGCGCGAGATGCGCGCGCAGGCGCCGGAGGCGGACGCCGACCGGCTCGGGCCCGCCCGGGAGCGCCTCATG
>NZ_CDRNDK010000217.1:0-10404 GCF_977012225.1 Planomonospora algeriensis
CGGGCGGTCGCCCACCCGGCGGACGCCGCCGGGGTCGAGGCGTTCGCCGGGGAGTGCCACGAGGCCCTGCGCGCCCTCGACCTCCACGACGCGCACCGGCGGGACGTGCTCGACCGGTTGCGGCGGGGCCCGGCCGGGACCGCGCATTACGAGGCGCTGGCGGCCTTCCTGGACCATCCCGTCTATCCGACGGCGCGCTGCCGGGCCGGGCTCTCCGACGAGGACCTGACGGCCTACGCGCCGGAGTTCGCGCCGAGCTTCGAGCTGCGGTGGGCGGCGGTGCCCCGCGAGCGGGTGACCGGCACGTCCTCCGGAGGACCGCCGATGGCGCCGGGCTTCGCCCGCGTCGGACTGGCCGCGGAGCTCGCGGACACCCACGTGCTCTTCCCGGTGCACCCGCTGGCGCTCCCCGCCGTCCGCGCGATCCCGTGGGCGGTCACGGCGCCGGAACCGTACCTGACCGTCCGGCCCACCCTGTCCATGCGCACGGTCGAGGTGGACGCGCGCACCCACCTGAAGCTGCCGCTGCCCACCAGCACGCTGGGCCTGCGCAACCGGCGGTCGATCAAGCCGGGCACGCTGGCCGACGGGGCGCGGGCCGAGCTGCTGCTGCGCCGGATCTCCGGTCCGCGGATCCTCCTGGCCGACGAGCAGGTCCACGCCCACACCGGGCACGAGTACCTGGCCTGGCTCGTCCGCCGCCTCCCGCCGGGCGAGATCGTCCCCGTGGCCGCGCTGCTCGCCCCCCTGCCGGAGGGCGGCACGGTCGCCGAGGAGCTCGCCGCACGGCGGCACGGCGGCGACGGTGGCGGTGGCGGCGTCGAGGCGCTGCTGACCGAGTACCTCCGCCTGCTGTTCGCCTCCGGCGTGCGGCTCCTCGTCCGGTACGGCGTCGCGCTGGAGGCCCACCAGCAGAACCTCGCGCTCGTCCTGGACGGCGGCGGCCCCCCGCGGCTGCTGGTCAAGGACAACGACGGGCTGCTGGCCTCCCCGGGGCGCCTGCGGGCCGCGGGGATCTCCGTCCCGGACTTCGCCGACGGGCGCATGCTGACCGACGACCCCCACGCGCTCGCCGACGTGTTCGTGACCATCACCCTGCACCTGGCCGCCGCCGCCCCGGCCTTCGGTGCGCTGCCGCCCGCGCGGGCCTCCCGGCTGCTGCGGGACACGCTCGCCGAGGCGCTGGAGCCGTACGGCGACGACCCGGCCGCCCGGCTGCTGCGGGCCAGGACCCTCGACGCCGCCCGGCTGGTCGGCAAGTCGATGGTCACCGCCGGGACGCTGGTGGACAAGGCGCGCACCGGAGCGCGCGACGTGAACAAGTTCTATGGCACCAGCGGCCCCAACTACCTCCGTCATCCTCCCGCGGCCGTCCGGCCCGTGATCACCCAGGGGACCCCATGACCGCCCTCGCTCTCGACTCCGTTCTCGACTCCCCGGCCGCCGTCGCCGAGGAGGCGACGCTGGCCGCGCTGCTGCGCTGCGCCGTACGGGAGGTCGCCGGGCCGCGCGGCCTGGTCCGGCACGACGGCGCCCACCTGCTGCTGCACGTCGCGGGCGTCCCGCTGCGGGTGCGGGCGCACGGCGGGATCGCGCTCCGGCTCACCGGTCCCGCCGAGTGGCACCGGGGGCGGTCGATGGCGCCCGCTCTCCGCCGACCGGCTCGTCCGGCTGCTGGAGGCCGAGCTGGGCGGGGGCAACGAGGAGTTCGCCGCCCAGGTGCGGTCGAGCCGCCGGGCCGTGGCGGCGCTGCTGGAAGGCGCCGGGACGCGGTCCCCCCGGCCGACCCCTGGCTGGCGTCCGAGCAGGCGCTGGTCTTCGGCCACCCGTTCCACCCCAGTCCCAAGGCGCGGGGCGGCGTCTCCGGCGGTCCGGAGGGGGACGGGACTCATCACGCGGACGCCTCGCACCAGGGCGGGACCCGCGACGGAGCCTCCGGCGGGACCCCCGGCGCGGACTGGCTCGCCTACGCCCCGGAGGCGCACGCGAGCTTCCCGCTCCGGCTGCTCGGCGTCCGGCACGACGTGCTGGCCGAGGCGGGCGAGACGGCGGCGCTGGACGCGCTGGGCGACGCGCCGCCCGGGTACGCACTGCTGCCCGCGCACCCCTGGCAGCTCGACCTGCTGGCCGCCGAGCTGGCCGCGCCGCTGGCCGACGGGCGCCTGGTCGACCTGGGACGCGCCTCTCGCGGGGCGGTCCCCACCTCGTCGGTCCGCACGGTCTACGAGCCGTCGATCGAGCGGTGCCTGAAGTTCAGCCTGGACGTGCGGATCACCAACTGCGTCCGGAAGAACTCCTGGTACGAGCTGGCCGGGGCGGTCGAGCTGACCGCCCGCCTGGAACCGGTCTTCCGCGATCTGGCGGAGCGGTTCCCCGGCACCCGCTGGCTCCCCGAGCCCGGCTACCGCTCGGCGGACCTCGGCACCCGGCTGCTGGAGGGGCTGAGCGTGATCGTCCGGGCGAGCCCGCGGCAGGTCTGCGGACCGGGTGTGACCCCGCTGCTGAGCGGCGCCCTCGCCGCCGGTCCGCTCCCCGGCTCCGCCCCCGTGCTCCCCGAGTCCGCCGCCGCCGACCCGGTGCGCTGGTGGCGGGCCTACGTGGAGTGCGTCGCGCCGCCGGTGCTGGAGGCCTACCTGGCCCACGGCGTGGTGCTGGAACCCCACCTGCAGAACGTCCTGGTCGGCGTGGACCCGGCCGGGACACCGGTGGAGGCGGTCTTCCGCGACCTGGAGGGGACCAAGCTCGTCGCCGGCCGCCACGACCTGTCGGCCCTGCCTCACCGGGTCGCCGAGGCGCTCACCTACGACGCCGCCGACGGCTGGAACCGGGTGGTCTACTGCCTGGTCGTCAACCACCTCGCGGAGGTCGCCGCCGCGCTGGCCGGCGACGGGCCGGTGCGGGAGCTGTGGGCGGCGGCCGGGGAGGTCCTGGCCCGCTACGCGGCCGCGCGGGGGGTGGCCGCCGCTCCTGGCGGACCTGCTGTCGGGCGCGCCGCTGCCGGCCAAGGCCAACCTGACGGTCCGGTGGTCGCGGGCGGCGGACCGCGCGGCCGGGTACGTCGCGGTGGCCAACCCGCTGGCGCACGCGGCGGGTGCCCGGTGATCCCCGCGGAGCCGCCCGCGTACGTCTACGACCTGCGTGAGCTGGACGCCCACGTGGCGGAGGTCCGGGCGGCGCTGGACGGGATCGAGCTGCACTACGCGGTCAAGGCCAATCCCGACCCGGAGCTGCTGCGGGTGCTCGCCCGGTACGTGGACGGCTTCGAGGTGGCCTCGGGCGGGGAGCTGGCACACGTGCGGGCGCTGTTCCCCGATGTGCCGGTCGCGCTGGGCGGTCCGGGCAAGACCGACGCCGAACTGGCCGCCGCCGTCCACCCGCGCGTCGCTCCGCCCGTCCACCGGTTGCACGTGGAGAGCCCCGGAGAGCTGCGGCGGCTGCTCGCCCTCGGGCGTCCGGCCGACGTCCTGCTCCGCGTCAACCTGGACCTCCCCGTCGAGGGCGCCTCGCTGGCCATGGGCGGCGGCGCGACCCCGTTCGGCATGGACCCCGGCGGGGTCGCCGAGTGCCTCGCCCTGCTCCGCGGCCAGGACCTCCTGCGCTGGCGGGGCGTGCACGCCCACCTGGCCAGCGGGCTGGACGCGCCGCGGATGCTGGGGCTGGCGGAGGCCGTACTGGACTACGCCCGGGGGATCGGCGCGGCCGAGGTGAACCTGGGCGGCGGCATGGGCGTGTCGTACGCCGACCCGCACACCCGGTTCGACTGGAAGGCGTACGGCGCGGGCCTGGCCGGGCTTCGGCGGCCCGGCGAGGTGCTGCGGGTCGAGCCGGGGCGGTCGCTGACCGTCTACTGCGGGCGGTACGTCACCCGGGTGATCGACGTCAAGCGGGTGCACGGCGAGCTGTTCGCGGTGGTCGCCGGGGGCACCCACCACCTGCGGACCCCGGCCACCAAGGGCCACGACCAGCCGCTGGCCGGCTGGACCTCGGCCGGAGGCCCGGGCGGGCCCGGCGAGCCGGTCACGATCGTCGGGCAGCTGTGCACCCCGAAGGACGTGCTGGCCAGGAGGGTCCCGGTCCGGCTGGAGCCGGGGGACGTGGTGGAGTTCGCGATGGCCGGGGCCTACGCCTGGAACATCTCCCACCACGACTTCCTGATGCACCCGCGGCCGGGCTTCCACTACTTGCGGCCGGTCGGCCTGGAAAATTCGTCACCTTGCGTAGACGGCACTGGTACGGTCGGCGACGGGATGTGAGGGGATCGACATACGATGCCAGCGTAAGGAGTCCCGAGAGGATGCCGGAATGGTCATGTCCCCACCTCGATACCAGACCGTCCACCAGCCATGCGACCGGAGAGACGCGCCCCACCGGCCATGGCCCGGAACAGTCGACGACCAGACTCTCCGGCTCTGCGAAGAGCTCAACGAAGGCGGGTACTCCGCGGAGATCGTCCGGGAGCAGGTCATCGTGAGCCCTTGGACGTCCCGCCGGAACGACAAGATCGTCGACCGGCTCACCGATCTGCTGTACCAACTGAAGCGGGAGATGGGCTGGGCGCTCTACCAGAGTTCCGGCATACACATCCCGCCCTTCCGTGACATGCGGCTTCCCGATCTGATCGTCGCTCCGCTCGACGCGGAGGACTACGACGAGATGCACATCTACGGGCACTCGACGCTGCTGGTCGTGGAGGTCTGCTCGGGCAGCACGGCATCGGTCGACTACCAAGAGAAGCCGGTCGACTACGCCAGGGCCGGGGTGCCGCTCTACCTCATCGTCGACCCCACGGCCGAGCCGCCGAAGGTCACCCTGATGAGCGAGCCGGTCGAGGACCCCGCGCCCTTCGACGAGCGGGAGCCGTACCTCAAGACGGTCACCGTGCACAGCGGCGGATCGCTGGAGCTCCCGGAGCCGTTCAACCTGAAGATCGACATCGCCGCGCTGTTCGCCTGACCGTCACGGCCCGCCCGCCTGAGCGCGGGAGCCGCCTGACCGTCACGGCCCGCCCGCCCGCCTGAGCGCGGGGACCGACTCGACGAGCGCGACCAGGCCGCGCTCGTCGAGGAGGTCCACCGGGCGGACCGTCTCGTTGAAGCGCACGTAGTGGAAGGCCGCGCCCACCCGGTCCAGGGGGACGCCGGCCAGCCGGGACCAGGCCAGGCGGTAGGCGGCGAGCTGCACGGAGGCCGCGGTCCGCGTCGTCTCCATCAGGCGGCGGCCCGTCTTCCAGTCGACGACCTCGTAGCCGCCGTCCGGGGTCCGGAAGACGGCGTCCATCCGGCCGCGGACCAGCCGATCGGCGATCATCATCTCGAACGGGACCTCGACGTCGAGCGGTTCCCGGCCCGCCCACTCGCTCTCCTCGAACCTCTCGCGCAGCTCCGCCAGGAGGGCCTCGGCCTCTTCCGTCTCGTCCCCGGCGCCGGGAGCTCCAGCTCGTCGAGGAGCCGCTGCTGGCCCCAGCGCGTCTCCAGCCACCGGTGGAAGGAGTCCCGCGGCGGGCCAGGGGGGCGGGCCGCTTCGGGACGGGACGGCGGATCCGCCGGGCCAGGGCCGCTGGGTCGGCGGCCAGGGCGACGAGGTCCGAGACGGTGAGCCGGGCGGGCAGCTCGGCCTGGCGCCCGCCGCGCCGCCGGTTCCGCTCCCGTTCCCGGAGCAGGAGCTCGGCGTCCCGCTCCCAGGCCCTGGCCCGTTCCCGGTCCCGGTCGCGCAGTTCCGCCAGGCGCGGGTCCTCCTCGCCCCCCGGCTCCCCGGCCCCGGTCTCTCCGCCGCCCGGACCGCGCACGGACACCGCGGGCGCTCCGCTCCCGGAGCGTCCGGCGGCCCCGCGCTCCCGGCGGGCTCCACGTTCCCGGTGACCCTCGCGTTCCCGGCGGGCCCCGCGCTCCCGGCGGCCCCCACGTCCCCGGCGGCCCCCGCGAGAGAGCGGAGGGCGGCCTCGACGAGGAGGGAGCCGTCGACGACGGCCTCGTACCGGGCCCCCTCCGGGGTGACCGGCCAGACGGCCTCGGCGGGCTCAGCCAGCAGAGGGTTCGTGGCGCCCTTCTCGAGCTGCGGCGGCCAGGTGGCCACCCGGCCGCAGGTCTCGCGGATCTCCAGCAGGAAGTCCGACGGCTCCAGGGGCTTGGCCGCGCCGCCCCAGCGGTAGCCCGAGGCGATCAGCAGGTAGTGGGCGCGGGTGACCGCCACGTAGGCGAGTCGCCGTTCCTCCAGCAGGTCGCGGTCGCGGCAGCGCTCGTCGAACTCGGCGAGCTCCTCCCTGGCCAGCCCGGCCAGCCGGGGCAGGTCGGAGGCGTCGCCGCGCAGCGGGTAGGGCAGTTTGCGCGGGTTCTCCGTCCACCGGGGGCTCACCACCGGCCGGGCCGGGAAGATGGTGCCGACGGTCGGCGTGCCGGTCTTCGACAGCACCTGCGACATCCCGGGCACGATCACGACCGGCCACTCCAGGCCCTTGGACGCGTGCACGGTCATCAGCTTCACACTGTTGCTCTCGCCCACCCGCCCGGCGTCCAGGCCGTTCTCCTCCTCGTCGGCCGCCTTGAGGAACGCCAGGAACGCGCCCAGCGTCGGGTCCTCGGAGTCGCCGGCGAACCGGGCGGCGGCGTCGACGAAGGCGTCCAGGTCGGCCCGGGCGGCGAACGGGCCCGCGGCCGATCCGCGGGCCGCCACCTCGATGTCCAGGCCGAGGCGGCGCTCGACCTCGGTGATCAGGTCGGGGAGCGGCTGTCCGACGCGGCCGCGCAGGGCCCGCAGCTCCTGCGCCATGGCGACCAGCCGTACCCAGGCCGTCGGCGAGAACGCCTCCTGCCACTCGGGCCGGTCGGGCAGTTCGTCCAGCGCGTCGACCAGGCTGCCGCGCTCCTCGGACAGCTCCGCGACGACCTGGTCCAGCAGGTCGGCGACCGGGGAACCGGCCTCGCGGCTCTCCCGGTTCAGCTCGCGGGCCCGCTCGCCCAGCTCCTTCAGGTCGGCCGGGCCGATCCGCCAGCGGGGGCCGGACAGCAAGCGGACCAGGGCGTCCCCGGCCGTCGGGTCGTAGAGCACGCGCAGGGTGGCCACCAGGTCGGCGACCTCGGGCACGGTGAGCAGGCCGCCCAGGCCGACCACCTCGACCGGGACGCCGCGCTCCTCCAGGGCCCTGCGCAGCGCGGGGAACTGCGAGCGTTTGCGGGCGAGGATCGCCACGTCGTGCGGTTGCAGGCACTGCGGGCCGCCCCACATGCTCTGCCTGGCCTTCCTGCGCTCGCCCTCGCCCCACGGCAGGCCGTCCGGGGCGGTCTCGCTCCCCAGCAGCCCGCACACCTGGTCGGCGACCCAGCGCGCCTCGTCCTCGGCCGTCTCGTGGAAGGCGCACAGCACCCGACCGCGCTCGACCCGGTTGCCGCCGGGCACCAGCACCGGCACCTCCCTGGCCTCCATCCGCAGCGGGAGCTGCACCCGGGCGGCGACGTCGAGGACGGCGTCGCCGTTGCGGAAGCTGACCGAGAGCCGGCGGACCGGGGCGGGCTCCCCAGAGGCCGTGCGGAAGTCGCGGGGGAAGCGGGTGAGGTTCCCGGCCGAGGCGCCGCGCCAGCCGTAGATGGACTGGCAGGGGTCGCCGACGGCGGTGACCGGGTGGCCGCCGCCGAACAGCGAGCGGAGCAGGACGAGCTGGGCGTGGCTGGTGTCCTGGTACTCGTCCAGGAGGACGACGGCGAACCGGTCCCGCTCGATCCGGCCGACCTCGGGGTGCTTGGCCGCGATCCGGGCGGCCAGCGCCATCTGGTCGCCGTGGTCGACCACCTCGCGCCTGCGCTTGAGCCGGGTGTATGCCTCCACCAGCGGCAGCAGCTGCTCCCTGGCCTTCTGCACGGCCAGCGGCCTGCGCTGGGCGACGATCGGGGAGCCGGGCAGCGCGTCGTACCGCTCCTTCAGCCAGGCGCCCACCTCCCGCACGTCCTGCGGCTCGCGCATGTGCTCGGCCAGCTCGCCGGCCAGCTCCAGCACCGCGCGGGTGACCGTGGCCGGCCCCCAGTCGAGCTGCTCCATCGGCCCGTCGTAGGCGCTGACCACGTGCCCGGCGAGCTGCCAGGCGACGGCCGGGGTGATCAGCCGCATGGTGGGCTCCAGCGCCTCACGCAGGGCGTGGTCGGTCACCAGCCGGGCGGCGTAGGCGTGGTACGTCGAAATGGTCGGCTCGCCCGCCAGCGGGTCCGCGGACACGTCGCGGCCGAGGGCGCCCAGCCGCTCGCGCACCCGGTGGGAGAGCTCGCTCGCCGCCTTCCTGGTGAAGGTCAGGCCGAGCACCTGCTCGGGCCGGACCAGGCCGTTGGCGACCAGCCAGACGACCCGGCCCGCCATGGTCTCGCTCTTGCCCGACCCTGCCCCGGCCACCACGACCATGGGTTCGAGCCCGGCCTCGATCACCGCGGCCTGCTCCGGGGTCGGGGGAAGGATGCCCAGCTTGTCGGCGAGCTGGATCGGATTCAGCAACCCCGGCCTCCATCGGTACGGCCCCGCGCGACACCGCACGACGCGGTACGGCACGGCACGGCGCGACACGGCGCGACACGGCCCCGCGCGACACCGCATGACACGACACGGCTCAGCACACCTGGCCCCCGCTCTCGTTGACCGGGCAGCTCGCCCGCGCGGCGCACGTGCGGCAGCCGTCGTTGACCTTGGCGTGGAAGAAGGGCAGGGACATGCCCCGTGCCACGGTGTCCACCATGTCGTGGGCCCAGCCGGGCTCGGGATCCTCCGCCAGAGGCCGCTGGACCTGCTCCTTGGCGTCCTTGCCCGCCGCGTTGCCGACCTGCACGAGGGCGGCGCCGCCGGGCTCGTGCATGCCGTACCGCTGGAAGGCTCCGAGCAGCGCGGCGAGCTGGTAGACGCCGAGCTGGGGATGGCGGTCGAGGTCGGCGTCGGAGGGCTTGCTCGCGCCGGTCTTGATGTCGATGATCACCGCGCGGCCCTGCCCGTCGCGCTCGATCCGGTCCACCCGGCCCTTGATCTGCACTCCCTCGGTGACCATGGCGACGAAGGACTCCTCGGTGGCGACCAGCGTCCGGGGGTTCTCCCGGTGCCATTCGACGAACCTGGCGATCATCTTCTCGGCGACCCGGCGCTGTTTGCGGTTGTACCAGACGCCGCCGAAGTCCAGCTCGTCCCAGACCTTGTCCAAGTGCTTGGCAAGGGTCTCCTCGCTGGGCATGCCGTCCGCGGCGAGCACGGCCAGCGCGTGGACGACCGTGCCCAGACCGCGGGCCACGTCCGTGCCGCCCGCGCCCACGGAGGTCTCCAGCAGCCAGCGCAGCCCGCACTTGGTGAAGCTCTCCACCGCCGAGGGCGAGATGCGCACGACGTCGTCGGGCCAGCCGAGCGGGCGGTCGTCGGAGATCGGGGTGAGGGCGTACCACTCGTCGGGATGGGCGCCCTTCACCCCGGCCGCGGCGAGCCGGGCCAGGTGCTCGGCGGCGACCTGCGCAGCGACTCCGGCCGGGCCGGGTCGCAGACCGCCGCGCGCAGGTCGGCCACCAGCGCGGACATGGTCAGCCAGCGGGACCGGTCGTCGAGGGCCGCCGCCTCCTCGCCCGTGCCGGGCACCAGCTCGGTCAGGAACCTCGACGGCCGCTCCTCGACGTCCTCCCCGCCCACGGCGGTGACGACGAGCCTGGCGCGCGCCCTGGTCGCGGCCACGTAGAACAGGCGGCGCTCCTCGGCCAGCAGCTGGGAGGCGAGCGCGGCGCGGACCGCGACCGGGTCCTCGTGCCCCGAACCCTCCGCCCGGGCGCACATGTCGTCGGTGCCCAGGACCGACCCCCGCGGCCGCAGGTCGGGCCAGGTCCCCTCCTGGACCCCCGCGACGACCACGAGGTCCCATTCCAGGCCCTTGGACCGGTGGGCGGTCATGATGTGGACCGCGTCGCTCTCGGGGGCCCGCGGGGCGAGGGAGTCCTCGGGGATCTCCTGGGAGACGAGGTCCTGCACGAACACGTCGACGCCCGCGTGCGGGAGCCGGTCGACGAACTTGGCGGCGCGGTCGAACAGCACCATGACGGCGTCCAGGTCGCGGTCGGCCTGCCGGCCCCGGTGCCCGCCCGCGGCACTCGTCTCGCTCCACCTCTCGGCGAGGCCGGTGAGCCGCCAGACGGCCCAGAGCGTGTCCTCGGCCGTGCCGCCCTGCCGTACGGCCTCGGTGGCGGCGGCGATGAGCTTGGCGAGCCGCTCGGCGGGGAGCGCGATGTGCGGCTCCACCAGGACCAGTTCCCGGGCGTCCTTGAGCGCCGCGACGAGCAGCTCCCCCGAGGACCTCGGGCCACCGCCGGGCGCCCGGCGGACGGGCGCCTCCGGATCGACGGGCTCGGGACCCTCGGGCGCGGGACCCTCGGGCCCGGCGTCCGCGGGCGCGGGAGGGACGACCGG
>NZ_CDRNDK010000218.1:0-10339 GCF_977012225.1 Planomonospora algeriensis
CTCGCGCTCGACGCCGCGGCGGGGGACGCGATCGCCCTGGCCGCCATGGAGCGGGCCGGACGGGCGGTGGGCCTGGCCGTGGCCTCCGCCGCCCACCTGTGCGACCTCGACGTCGTCACCATCGGCGGGGGCCTGTCCCAGGCCGGGCGGCTGCTGTTCGACCCGCTGGAGGAGACCCTCCGGGCGCACGTCCGGCTGGACTTCGCCCGGCGCGTGCGCGTCGTCCCGGCCTCCCTGGGCCAGGACGCCGGTCTCGTCGGCGCCGCCGCCCTCGTCCTGGCCGCGGACCGCTACTGGTCGCCCGGTGACTGAGCGGGTACGGCTCCTGGACCGGTGCGGCTCCGCCCGGCCCGCCGCGCGGACGGCGGGGCACGCGATGAGACGGCGGGGCACGTGAGGAGAGGACGGCCGGCATGTCGATGCCGCAGGTGACGTTCGAGGACGTGCTCGCCGCCCGGGAGCTGCTGGGCGATGTCGCGCTGCGGACCCCGGTGGTGCACTCACGCGTGCTGTCCGACCTGCTCGGCGGGCCCGTCCATCTCAAGTGCGAGAACCTCCAGCGTTCGGGCTCGTTCAAGGTGCGCGGCGCCTACGTCAGGATCGCCCGGCTGAGCGCCGCGGAGCTGCGGCGGGGCGTGGTGGCGGCCAGCGCGGGCAACCACGCCCAGGGCGTGGCGCTCGGCGCGGGACTCCTGGGGACGGAGTCGACGGTCTACATGCCGGAGGGGGCGCCGCTGCCCAAGGTGGCCGCGACCCGCTCCTACGGCGCCGAGGTGGTCTTCGCCGGGCACGGCGTGGACACCGCGCTGGCCGGTGCGCGGGAGCACGCCGAGCGGACCGGCGCGGTGTTCATCCACCCCTTCGACCACCCCGACGTCGTCGCCGGGCAGGGCACCATCGGGCTGGAGATCCTGGAGCAGCTCCCGGAGACCGGCACCATCGCGGTCTCCATCGGGGGCGGCGGGCTCGCCGCAGGGGTGGCGCTGGCGGCCAAGTCGCTCCGGCCGGGCGTGCGGGTCGTCGGCGTGCAGGCCGAGCGGGCCGCCGCCTACCCGGCCTCGCTCGCGGCGGGGCATCCCGTCACGGTGCGGCCCGCCACCACGATGGCCGACGGCATCGCGGTGGGACGGCCGGGGGAGCTGCCCTTCGAGCTGATCCACTACCTGGTCGACAGCGTGGTCACGGTCACCGAGCAGGAGATCTCCCGGGCCCTGGTGCTCTGCCTGGAGCGCGCCAAGCAGGTGGTCGAGCCCGCCGGGGCGGCCGGGGTGGCGGCGATCATGGCGCATCCGGAGCTCTTCGAGCCTCCCGTGGCGGCCGTGCTCTCCGGCGGGAACATCGACCCGCTGCTGCTGGTGAAGGTGCTCCGGCACGGCCTGGCCGCGGCGGGCCGCTACCTGACGCTGCGCCTGTCGCTGCCCGACCGCCCGGGCACGCTGGCGGCGCTGATGGCCGAGGTGGCGGCGCTGCGCGCCAACGTGCTGGACATCGCGCACGAGCGGGTCGGCGTCAACCTGGGCGAGGTCGAGGTCCAGCTCCAGCTGGAGACCAGGGGTCCCGACCACGCCGAGGAGGTGCTGGACTCCCTCAGGAAGCAGGGCTACCGGATCGTCTCCGCCTGACCCCGCCCGCGCCGGTCGGCCGCGCCGGCGTGCCGTACGACGCGCGCCGGGCGAGCGGATCGGCGTGCCGTACGGCCCGCGGGCGGGCGGCGTGCCGTACGGCCTGCGGGCGGGCGGGTTCTCAGGCGGCGGGCTTCCGCTCCTGGAACAGCCAGGCGTCGAAGAGCGCGTCGAGCTCCTTCCCGGAGATCTTCTCGGCCAGCGCCGTGAACTCCTCCGTGGTGACGTATCCGTACCGGTGCTCGCTGTTCCAGGTCTTCAGCAGCTCGAAGAAGTCCCCGTCGCCGATCTTCCGCCGGAGGGCGTGCAGCGTCATGCCGCCGCGGGTGTAGACCGAGTCGTTGAACAGATCGTCGGGCCTGGCGCGGCCCGGGGCGTACTTCCAGATGGCGTCCCCGGCGGGCGCCGAGTAGTGCAGGCGGAAGGTCTGCTCGGCGGTGGCGTCGCCCTGGTGCTCCTCCCAGAGCCACTCGGCGTAGGTGGCGAAGCCCTCGTTGAGCCAGAGGTCCTTCCACCGCTTGATGCTGAGGCTGTTGCCGAACCACTGGTGGGCCAGCTCGTGGGCGATGATCCCCTCGCCGGGGGAGAAGCCGCCGTACATCGGCTTGGTCTGGTTCTCCAGGGCGTAACCGGCGGAGAAGTCGTCCACCACGCCGCCGGTCGAGGAGAACGGGTAGGGGCCGAAGACCGTGGCCCAGTAGTCGGTGATCTTCCCGGACAGGGTGTAGAGCTTGTCCAGCGAGCCGCGGAAGCGCGGGTCCACGGCGGCCAGGTTCTTGATGCCCGAGGCGGTCTTCCCCTCCCGCAGGGTGAACTTCCCCAGCGTCATGGTGGCCAGGTAGGTCACCATCGGGTGGTCCTCCCGCCAGGAGTAGGTCGTCTTCCCGCCCCGGGTCACCGGCTTGCCGGTGAGCTCGCCGTTGGCCAGCGCGGTGACGCCCTCCGGGACGGTGATCTCGAACTCGTAGAGCGCCTTGTCCGCCGGGTGGTCGTTGCCGGGGAACCAGGTCTTGGCGCCGTTGGGCTCGCAGGTGACGAAGGCGCCGTCCTTGGTGGGGATGAAGCCGTAGGTGCCGAGGTTGGACGAGCCGGTGACGGGCTTGGGCTCCCCGGCGTAGGCGACCTCGACGGCGAATTCGGCCTGGTCGGGCAGGGGCCGGTCGGGGATCACGGTGAGCTCGGTGCCGGACCGCTCGAACGCGGCGGCCCGGCCGTCCACGGTGACCCGGCTGACGGTGAAGCCGGACAGGTCCAGGTTGAAGCGGGTCAGCTCCTGCGTGGCCTTCGCCCGGATCCCGGCGGTGCCGGACAGGTGCCGGGTGGCGGGGTCGTAGTCGAGGACGAGGCGGTAGCGGGCGACGTCATAGCCGCCGTTGCCGTCGGTGGGGAAGTCGGGGTCGCCGATCCCGGGTGCGCCCGCCCCGGGCGGGAGGGCGCCGGTCCCGTCCGGCTGCGAGGCGGTGGCGCCGGACGGCACGGTCCTCCCGGCGGCCGGGGAGGAGGCGTCGCTCCCCCCGTCGGAGGAGGAGCAGGCGGCCGTCGCGGTGGTCGTGCAGAGCAGGACGGCGGCCGCCGCGAAGGCCTGCCGGCGTGACGTCGTCGACGCCATGGTCTGGATGTCCCCCTTCCGGCCCGGACCGTGCCGGGGCGCGTTCGCAGACTACGCGAGCGGCCCCGGCCAGGTCAGGCCATCGGGGGGTGTCGGTCCCGGCCGGGTCAGGCCATCCGGACCGGAGCCGGATCGCAGGGCGGCGTCCGGGTCCCCGGCCGGGGGCGTCAGAGGTTGCCGCGGCGCTCCTGCTCGCGCTCGATGGCCTCGAACAGGGCCTTGAAGTTGCCCTTGCCGAAGCCGAGGGAGCCGTGGCGCTCGATGAGCTCGAAGAACACCGTCGGGCGGTCCTGCACCGGCTTGGTGAAGATCTGCAGCAGGTAGCCGTCCTCGTCGCGGTCGACCAGGATCTTCCGCTTCTTCAGCTCCTCGATCGGCGCACGGACCTCGCCGATGCGGGCGCGCAGCTCCGGGTCGTCGTAGTAGGAGTCGGGCGTGTCCAGGAACTGCACCCCGGCCGCGCGCATGTGGTCGACCGTGGTCAGGATGTCGTTGGTGGCCAGCGCGATGTGCTGCACGCCGGGGCCGCCGTAGAACTCGAGGTACTCGTCGATCTGCGACTTCTTCTTGGCGACGGCCGGCTCGTTGAGCGGGAACTTCACCTTGCGGGTGCCGTCCGCGACGACCTTCGACATCAGCGCCGAGTACTCGGTGGCGATGTCGTCGCCGATGAACTCCGCCATGTTGGTGAAGCCCATGACCCGCTTGTAGAACTCCACCCACTCGTCCATCCGGCCGAGTTCCACGTTGCCGACGCAGTGGTCGACGGCCTGGAACAGGCGGCCGTTCTTGACGTCCGGCGGGGCGACGAGCGGCTCGGCCGCGACGTAGCCGGGCAGGTACGGCCCGCTGTAGTTGGAGCGGTCGACCAGGGTGTGCCGGGTCTCGCCGTAGGTGGCGATCGCGGCGAGGACCACCTTGCCGTGCTCGTCCTCCAGCGTGTGCGGCTCGGCCAGGCCGCGCGCGCCCTGGGTGAGCGCGTGGGTGTAGGCGGCCTCCACGTCGGGGACCTCGATGGCCAGGTCGATCACGCCGTCGCTGTGCTCGGCCACGTGCCGGGCCAGGTCGGTGCCCGGCCGCAGGGAGCCCCGGAACTCGAAGCGGGCGCTGCCGGAGGTGAGGACATAGGCCACCTCGTCGCGGCTGCCGTTCTCCGGGCCGCGGTAGGCCACCAGCCGCATGCCGAAGGCGGTGGAGTAGTAGTGGGCGGCCTGCTTGGCGTTGCCGACCGCGAAGACCACGGCGTCCATGCCGTTCACAGGAAAGATGTCGCTCATGCGGATACTGTCGTTTTCGGTGGTCTTCCTGCGCAAGAGTTACTTATTCTGATGGACAACCTGCACAGTTACCGGCCGGTCAGCGAGGAGTGGTTGTACATCATGACGATCGACGGGCTCGACGCCCGGCTCATCAACCTGCTGGCCGCCGAGCCCCGGCTCGGCGTCCTGGAGTGCTCGCGCCGGCTCGGGGTGGCGCGCGGGACCGTCCAGGCCCGCCTCGACCGCCTGATCGGCCGGGGCGTGATCACCGGGTTCGGCCCCGACGTCGATCCCGCCGCCCTCGGCTACGACGTGACCGCGTTCGTCACGCTGCAGATCCGCCAGGTCAGCGGGCACGACCCGGTCGCCGTCCAGCTCGCGGCCATCCCGCAGGTGCTGGAGGTGCACACGATCACCGGGGGCGACGACATGCACTGCCGGGTGGTGGCGCGCAGCAACGCCGACCTGCAGCGGGTGATCGACCGGATCGTCGACGTCCAGGGCGTGGTCAGGACCTCCTCGGTGATCGCCTTGGACACTCCTGTGCCCTATCGGGTGATGCCTTTGGTGTCGGACGTCCCCCACCGGGCAGAGAGCTAGCCGTACCATCCCAAGAGGGAATCAGGCACCGTTATCCACCGTTTACCCTTAACGGTTCGCGTGGCCGACGGGGGTCGGTCGCGGGCCGGATCGGGGGCATGCTTGTTGAAGGGCGAAGGGAAGGCACGGCCGCGCAGGAGGAGGTTCCTGCGGGTGGCGCTGGTCGTCTTCGGCGCCGGCGTCGTGGCGCTGGCCGGTCTGTTCGCCGTGGCGTGGGCGATGACCCCCATCCCGGAGAGCACGCAGGCCGCGGCCACCGCGCAGGGTTCGGTGATCTACTACCGGGACGGCAAGACGGTGCTCGCCAAGCAGGGCGTCAACCGCCGGGCCGTCGCGCTGGACAAGGTCCCGAAGAACCTCAGGAACGCCGTCATCGCCGCGGAGAACCGCTCGTTCTACCAGGACCAGGGCGTCTCCCTGCGGGGCACCGCCCGCGCCGTGTGGTCGACGGTCAGCGGACGGCAGCTGCAGGGCGGCTCGACGATCACCCAGCAGATGGTCCGCAACTACTACAGCGGCCTCAGCCAGGAGCGCTCCGCCGTCCGCAAGCTCAAAGAGATCATGATCTCCCTGAAGGTGGACCGCTCGAAGTCCAAGGACTGGGTGCTGGAGCAGTACCTCAACACGATCTACTTCGGTCGGGGCGCGCACGGCGTGCAGGCCGCGGCCGACGCCTACTTCCGCAAGGACGTCTCCGGCCTCACCCTCTCCGAGGGCGCCTACCTCGCCGCGGTGATCCAGCAGCCGACCAGGTTCGCCGACCCCCGGGGCGACGACCTGGAGGCGGCCCGGTCCCGCTGGCGCTGGGTGGTCGACGGCATGGTCAAGACCGGTGCGATCACCCCGGCCGAGGCCGCGAAGGCGGAGTTCCCCAAGCTGAAGAAGCCCCGGGACGTCTTCGAGCCCGAGGGCCAGGAGGGCTACATGCTCGACCAGGTCATGGCCGAGCTGCGCCGGCGGGGCTACACCGACGAGGACGTCAACCAGGGCGGCCTGAAGATCGTCTCGACGTTCGACAAGAAGCTGATGGAGGCCGCCGAGCGGGCGGTCACCTCGGTCCTGCCGGAGAACACCCCGAAGAAGGTCCGCACCGGCCTGGCCGCCGTCGACCCCGCGACCGGCGAGGTCGTCGCCTTCTACGGCGGCCGGAACTACGACGCCAACAAGTTCGACAACGCCTTCTCCGCCGAGGTGCAGGCCGGATCCACCTTCAAGGCCTACGTACTGGCGGCGGCCCTGGAGAACGGCCTCGACCTCGGCACCCGGGTCGAGGGGAACTCGCCGATGCGCGTCGCCTCCGCCCGGATCCCCAACTCCGGCGGCGCCTCCTACGGCCGGGTCGACCTGGTGCGGGCCATGCGCCACTCGGTGAACACCGCCTTCGTCGACCTCGGCCAGAAGGTCGGCCTCGACAAGGTGGCCAAGGCCGCCGAGGCCGCGGGCATCCCCGTCGACCAGCTCACCCCGCACCGGGGCGCGGCCACGCTGCCGCTGGGCGTGGCCTCGGTGAGCGCCGTGCAGAACGCCTCTGGCTTCGCCACCTTCGCCGCGGACGGCGTGCACCGCCGGGCCCACGTGATCCGCTCGATCACCGGCACCGAGGGCAAGTTGAAGATCACCGAGAAGGGCGAGCGGGTCTTCACCGAGCGGACCGCCGCCGACGTCACCTACGCGCTGACCCAGGTGGTCACCGGCGGCACCGGTACGGCGGCCCGCCTCTACGACCGCCCGGCCGCCGGCAAGACCGGCACCACGGACAAGTCGGCGTCCGCCTGGTTCGCCGGGTTCACCCCGCAGCTCTCCGTCGCGGTGGACATGTTCCGCGACGACAACAAGCCGGTGGTCGTGGGCGGCATGGTGCAGTCCGGCGGGCAGTACCCCGCCCAGGTCTGGCGCGCCTTCATGGCCGAGGCGATGGCGGGCGAGCCCGTCGAGAAGTTCCCCGAGCCGTCCTCCCACGGCCACTCCGCCCCCTACACCGGCGACGATCCCGGCTACCGGGGCGACCCCGAGATCGGGACCGGCGACCCCGGCCACTGGGGCGACCCCGTCCCCGAGGAGACGACCTCCCCGACCTCCCCGACGCCGGACGAGCCGACCGTTCCCGCTCCGGACGACCCGGCCGCTCCCGACGACCCCGGACAGCCGACCGCCCCCCCGGCTCCGGACGACCCCACGGTCCCGGCTCCGGACGACCCGGAGCCCGGTCCCGGGGACGGGACCGGAGGCGGAACCGGCCCCGGGGACGGGGTCGAGTCCACCGGCCAGGCCGCGGTCCCGGTGGGCTGACCGGGCGCGGGAGCACCTCGGCCTCCCCGGGACTCCGGGCACGGCGCCGTGCCCCGGAGACGCCCGGGAACGGCACCGCGCTCAGGAGTCGTCCGGGGCGCGGCGCCGTTCTCAGGAGGTCCGCACGGCGCCGCCCAGCTCCGCTGTGAGCGCGGCCGGGGTGGTGACCGGCATCCGGCAGGTGAAGCCCCGGCACACGTACGCCGCGGGGGAGCCGTCGACCAGTCCCCGGCCCTCGAGCAGCGGCACCCCGGACGAGCCGGGCCCGCCCACCGCGACGACCAGGCCGGGGACGGCGGACAGCAGCGCGGCCCGGTGCAGCGCGGCGGTGGCCGGGTCGTCCGCGGGCCCACGACGGCCACCTCGACGGGACCGGTGACGGCCGCCTCGCGCCACGGCCAGGCCCCATCCGGCGAACCTGGCGTGCTGGGGGGCCAGCACGCTCACCGTGCCGAGGGCCGCCTCCGCGGCCTCCCGGTGGCGGGCGGAACCGGTCAGCGCCGCGTAGCAGAGCAGGGCGCCGGCCGCAGCGAACCGGCCCGAGGGGGCGGCGTTGTCGGTGGGGTCCTGAGGCCGCTGGAACAGCCGCTCGGCGTCGTCGGCGGTGTCGAAGAACCCGCCGGAGCCGTCGGAGAAGCGGTCGAGCACGGCCTCCAGCAGCGTCCCGGCGCGCTGGAACCAGCGGACCTCCCCGGTCACCGAGTAGAGCGCGAGCAGGCCCTCCGCCAGGTCCGCGTAGTCCTCCAGGACGCCCGCGTTGCCGCCCGCCCGGCCGTCGCGCGAGGTGCGCAGCAGCCGGCCGCCGTCCAGGTGCAGCCCGTCCAGGAGCACGGCCGCCTCCCGGGCCGCCGCCACCAGGTCGGGCCGGTCGAACAGGGCCCCGGTCTCGGCGAGCGCGGCGATGGCCAGGCCGTTCCAAGCGGCGACCACCTTGTCGTCCCGGCCGGGCCGTACCCGCCGGGAGCGGGCCCGCAGCAGGGCGGCGCGCACGCGTTCGAACCGGGCCGGGTCGTCGGGGTCGTCGAGGAGCTGGAGCACCGAGGTGCCGTGCTCGAAGGTCCCGGTCACCTCGAACAGCCCGATGGCCCAGTCGCCGTCGTCGGGCCCCAGGACCTCGCGCAGCTCCTCGGGCGTCCAGGCGTAGAACCTCCCCTCCACGCCCTCGCTGTCGGCGTCCAGGGCCGAGGCGAAGCCGCCCTCCGGGGTGCGCATCTCCGACAGCAGCCAGTCGGCGGTCTCCAGGGCCACGCGCCTGCCCAGCACCGAGCCGGTGGAGCGCCACCAGTGCGCGTAGACGCGCAGCAGCAGCGCGTTGTCGTAGAGCATTTTTTCGAAATGAGGCACCACCCACTCGGAGTCCACGCTGTAGCGGGCGAACCCCCCGGCGAGCTGGTCGTAGATGCCGCCCCGGGCCATGGCCTCCAGCGTGCGCTCCGCCATGCGGAGCGCGTCCGGCCCGCCGTGCCGGAGCAGGAACTCCAGCACCATCGACGGCGGGAACTTGGGCGCCCCGCCGAAACCGCCGCGGACCGGGTCGAAGGACTCCGCCAGGCCGCGCACCGCCTGCTCCAGCGTCTCCGCCGAGGGGACCGGGCCGGTCGGGAACGCGGTGCGCTCGTTCAGCGCCTCGACGATCTTCGAGCCCTGGGTGAGGACGGCCTCACGGTCGTTGTGCCAGGCGTTGGAGACCCCGACGAGCAGGCGCTGGAACTGCGGCCGGGGGAAGTAGGTGCCGGTGTAGAAGGGGTGGCCCTCCGGTGTGGCGAAGACCGTCATCGGCCAGCCGCCGTGGCCGGTCATCGCCTGCGTGGCGGCCATGTAGACCGCGTCCACGTCGGGCCGCTCCTCGCGGTCCACCTTGACGTTGACGAAGTGCTCGTTCATCAGCGCCGCGGTGCCCTCGTCCTCGAAGGACTCGTGCGCCATGACATGACACCAAAAATGACGAGATGCTAGAAGCGGGGTAACCAATGGCAGGACGAGTAGCCGATCGAAATCAACAGGGGTACGTCCCGCCTTCGCGCTTCCAGCATCGCCTCCTTCCCCCACGGCCGCCAATCCACCGGATTGGCGGCGTGCTGTAGGAGGTAGGGAGACGTCTCTCTACCGAGCTGATTCATGAGCCCAGCATGTCACACCGCCATGGCCGTGATCATCATGACCCCGGAGAACGGCCAGGACAACGGGTCGGTTGGATGCGTGGATTGCTGAGTGGCTTGCCTCCTCGCCGGGGTGGGCAGGCAAGAAGTGGCAACAGTCAGGCAGCTGATTGGGCGTTCAGCTCCAACGAATCTTACTGACAGGCGTCCGATCACCCTCTTTCCATACGATCTCGATGTCCTTGGCTGAGGCGGTCTTCACGCCCCTGTCGACGGGGTGAACGATGACGGCGGTGAACATGCCCTTGATCGTGGCACGTCGCTGAAGCAGGTCCATGACGTTATCCCAGAGGTGGTCGACGTCTCCGGAGAGGAGGTGTGCCTCCGTCTGCTTGGTCGTCCAGTCGGCACGCTCTCGCTGAAGATCTTCCAGATGATCTTCAATCTTCGTGGTGAGCTGGAAGTAATGGTCATCGCTGATCTCGCTACCCATCCACCGCCGCGTGAGCGCGTTGAGCTTCCGGTCGAGTTCCTGGAGGAGTTCGTCCTTCTCCCATGTGGGCTCCGGGCCGACAAGGGCAGCGCGCTCCTTGAGCTTGGTCTTCACCAGATCGGTGATCATCTCGTCCAGTGCCGCGCCTGAGCGGCCGACCCCTGAGCAGCCAGCACTGGTTTTGGGTGGGCAGATGTAGACGTATCCGGACTTGTTGCGCTTGTCCGGACTTCCGCGGAGTTTGGCCATGCACATGCGGCCGGTGTCAGGGATGGTCTTTCCGCAGCTCAGGATGCCGGAGAGCAGGTATTTGGGGCTCTTCGAAGTTAACCGGGGTTGAGCGCCGGAGCGTGCCCCGATGAGGTGAG
>NZ_CDRNDK010000219.1:0-10330 GCF_977012225.1 Planomonospora algeriensis
CGCACCCGCCCCCCGCGGCCGTCCCGGCGACCGCCCCCGCACCCGCACCCGCACCCGCACCCGCGAGTATGAGAACGGGCACGAGCACGAGCGGCGGTGGCCCCCGATGAGCATGGAGATGACCGCCTGGAACGCGCTGTACCGGACGATGAACGCCCAGGAGGAGCGCCGCCCGTTCTCCGTGGCCACGCTGCGGCGGATCGGCGTCTTCGCCCGGCCGCACCGGCGCCGCCTGGCCGTTTTCCTGCTGCTCAGCGTGGTGACGGCCGTCCTGACGGTGGCCACGCCGGTGCTCGCGGGCGACGCCGTCGGCGCGATCGTCGCGGGCGAGCCGCTGGACGTCGTCGTCGGGCTCGCCGCACTCATCGCCGCCATCGCGGTGGCGGAGGCCGGGCTCGGGCTGCTGACCCGGTGGCTGTCGGCGGGCATCGGCGAGGGCCTGATCCTCGACCTGCGCACCGCCGTCTTCGACCACGTGCAGCGCATGCCGATCGCCTTCTTCACCAGGACCCGGACCGGCGCGCTGGTCAGCCGGTTGAACAACGACGTCATCGGCGCGCAGCGGGCCTTCACCGACACCCTGTCCACGGTGGCGGGCAACCTGGTGACGCTCGTGCTCACGCTGGCCGTGATGGTCCGGCTCTCCTGGCAGATCACCCTGCTCGCGCTGGTGCTGCTCCCGGTCTTCGTGCTGCCCGCGCGGCGGATGGGCGCCCGGCTGGCCCGGCTCCGGCTGGAGGCGGCCGGGCACAACGCGGCGATGGGCACGCAGATGGTGGAGCGGTTCTCCGCGCCCGGCGCGACGCTCGTCAAGCTCTTCGGCCGCCCGGCGCGGGAGTCGGCCGAGTTCGCCGCGCGGGCCAGGCGGGTACGCGACATCGGGGTGCGCACGGCGATGGTGCAGTCGGCGTTCGTCACCGCGCTGACGCTGGTCTCGGCGCTGGCGCTGGCCCTCGTCTACGGCCTCGGCGGCTTCTACGCGCTGGGCGGGCGACTGGACGCGGGCTCGGTCGTCGCGCTCGCACTGCTGATCACCCGCCTGTACGCGCCGCTGACCGCGCTGGCCGGGGCCCGGGTGGACGTGATGAGCGCGCTGGTGAGCTTCGAGCGGGTCTTCGAGGTGCTGGACCTCGAGCCTCTGATCGCCGACCGGCCGGACGCCCGGCGGGTGCCCGACGGGCCCGTCTCAGTGGAGTTCGACGGGGTGCGCTTCGGCTACCCGTCGGCGGACCGGGTCTCGCTCGCCTCCCTGGAGGAGGTGGCGGTCCTCGACGGCCGCGACGCCGCCGAGGTGCTGCACGGGATCTCCTTCCGCGCCGAGCCCGGTCAGCTCGTCGCCCTGGTGGGCTCGTCCGGCGCGGGCAAGTCGACCATCGCGCAGCTGCTGCCGCGCCTGTACGACGCCGACGGCGGCGCCGTACGGCTGGCGGGGGTGGACGTGCGGGAGCTGTCGGCCGACTCGATCCGCGAGACGGTCGGGATGGTGACCCAGGACGGGCACCTGTTCCACGAGTCGATCCGGGAGAACCTGCTGCTGGCGCGGCCGGAGGCGGGCGAGGAGGAGCTCTGGGAGGCGCTGCGCCGCGCCCGGCTCGAAGAGCTCGTCGCCGCGCTCCCCGACGGGCTGGACACGGTGGTGGGCGAGCGCGGCTACCGGCTCTCCGGCGGCGAGCGCCAGCGGCTGACGATCGCGCGGCTGCTGCTGGCCCGTCCCCGGGTGGTGATCCTCGACGAGGCCACCGCGCACCTGGACGCCACCTCGGAGGCGGCGGTGCAGGCCGCGCTGGGCGAGGCGCTGGCCGGGCGGACGGCGCTGGTGATCGCGCACCGGCTCTCCACGATCATGGCCGCCGACCTCATCCTGGTGGTCGAGGACGGGCGGATCGTGGAGCGCGGCACGCACGCCGGCCTGCTCGCCGCCGGGGGCCGCTACGAGGAGCTGTACCGGACCCAGTTCGACGAGCCGTCCGCGGTCGGGGCCGCCTGAGCGCGCCGCCCGCGGCCCTGGGCCGCACGGCTCGACTCCGCGTGCCGCGCCGCTTCCAGGACCCGCACGCCGTACGGCTCCAGGACCCGCACGCCGTACGGCGGCGCGCCCCGGAGCCGTACGGCGGTCCCGCTACAGCGGCGGGAAGCGGGGCTCGCGGCGCTCCAGGAAGCTGGCGACGCCCTCGGCGAAGTCCGGGCGGCCGAAGGAGTCGGCCATCAGCCGCTGGGCCTCGGTCTCCGCCGCCTGGAGGGTGGTGTTCCAGTCGCCCCAGATCTGGCGCTTCATCACCGACATCGAGGCCGGCGAGCTGTGCACCGCCAGCTCGCGGGCGTACGCGGCGACCTCCTCCAGGAGGTTCTCCCCGGGCACCGACCGGGCCACCAGGCCGAGTTCGGCGGCCTCGGCCCCGGTGAAGGTCCGGCCCGACAGCAGCAGGTCCATGGCCCTGCCCTGGCCGATCAGCCGGGGCAGGATCCAGGACAGGCCGTACTCCGCGATCAGCCCGCGGCGCGCGAAGGCCGTGGTCCACTTGGCCTCCGCGGCGGTGAAGACCAGGTCGCAGACCAGCGCGTGGACCATGCCGAGCCCCGCGCAGGCGCCGTTGACCGCGGCGATCACGGGCTTGCCGACGGTGGTCGGGAAGGTGTGGGGGCGCGGGTCCGGCTCCTCGGTGTAGGAGCCGTCCTGGATGGCGTTGAGCGTCTGGAAGTCGGCTCCGGCGCAGAACCCCTTCCCCGCCCCGGTGACGACGATCACCCGCACCTCGGGGTCCTTCTCGGCCTCGGCCAGGAGGTCGAAGTAGCGCCGTCCCATCACGTCGGTCCAGGCGTTGAGCCGGTCCGGCCGGTTGAAGGTCAGGGTCAGCACACCCCGGTCGATCGACGACAGCACCAGATCCAGCATTCTCCGCCCTCTCCTCCGAATTACAGAATAACGTTCTACACTGTTTCCTCCTCCGGGGACAGCGGCGGCCCCCCTCCTGCGGGATCCGCGCCGGTCACCGGCCTGGAACGACGCCGGTCACCAGCCCGGTACGGCGCCGCGGCCCAGCCCCCGCTCCAGCGAGTCGGCGTGGTGCACGAACGCCGGGGACAGCTGCAGATCGGTGTAGTAGCGGTGGAAGACCGGGGTGGCCGAGCCCGAGATCGGCGGAACGATCCAGCTCCAGTCCGCCGGGCAGGTCCGGCCCGCCTTCTCCTCCCGCTCCAGGTGGATCAGGAAGCGCCGCGCCTCGGTGTGGTGATCGGTCATCGTCACCCCCGCCCGCTCGAAGGAGTGCAGGACCGCGACGTTCAGCTCCACCAGCGCGTGGTCGCGCCAGAGCGAGCGGTCGTTGCCGGTGTCCAGGCCCATCCGCCGGGCCACGGCCGGCAGCATTCCGTACCGGTCCTCGTCGGCCAGGTTCCGCGCACCGATCTCGGTCCCCATGTACCACCCGTTGAACGGCGCCGCCCGGTAGCAGATCCCGCCGATCTCCAGGCACATGTTCGAGATCGCCGGTACGGCGTGCCAGCGCAGCCCGAACTCCTCGAACCACGGGTAGGACGGATGGGACAGCGGCACCTCCAGCACCGCGTCCCCGGGGATCTCCGACAGCAGCGGCGGCCCCCCGCCCATCGAGACCGCCAGCGGGAGCACGTCGAACGGCGTGCCCGAGCCGCCCTGCCAGCCGAGCTTGCGGAGCATCGTGGTGAAGGCGGCGTACCGGGGGTCGCCGACGATCGAGCCGTCGTCCAGCTCGTAGCCGGCGTACCGGATCAGCTGCTCGTTCCAGATCCTCGGCCCCGGCACGCCGGGGCGGTCCGGGGCGAACACCGTGACGGTCGGGCGGATCCGGCGGCCGGGCGCCGCGTCCCGCAGGTGCTCCACGCACTCCACCGCCACGCCTTCCGGGGTGCTGACGTGCCTGCGGTCGCGGACGCGCAACGACCGCCAGTAGAGCCGCCCGATGCACTTGCCGCTGTTGCGCCAGGCGACCCTGGCCCCGAAGACCAGTTCGCCGGGCGTGTGCGTGTAGGTCCCCGTTCTCGCTATCTCGGCCCGCACCTCGCGCAGGCGCGGCTCCACCGGTCCCGCGGCGGGGTTCTCCGCGTGGAACAGCCTCAGGTACTCCTCCGCCGCCGCCGCATCGGCGTGCGGGACCGCACGCTCCGGTGCGCTCTCGCAGGGAATTCGGACGTCGTGCACCGGCTCCGGCGCACGCCGCCGGGACCTCCGCCAGGTCAGCACTGAACCAACCACCCATGTGTGACTCACGGGCACGGCGGCCGTTTCCGGGCGGCCCTGTGCCCTGCGCGCAGTGGCCCTTCCCCACTGCGACCGCTGTGGTCCGCGGCGGCCGCGCCCCGCGCCGTCGCGGTGCCCGCCTCGCTGGACGCGAGCCCCGGGCACGATCGCTGGACGCGGTCGCCGGCCGTATCCGCTGATGCGACCACCGAAGTGATCGCTCACGCGGTCACGGCGGCACGTTCTCGGAGACACGTCACGGCGACACAGAGTGCGGCATCCATCATTTTCTGTGATTCACCGTGATTTGTCCCCCGAACGGGAACAGCGGGAGCGATAAAACAGCGACAGGCCCCGAGAGCGATGCTCTCGGGGCCTGCCTGGTGGCTCCCGCGATAGGACTCGAACCTATAACCTGCCGGTTAACAGCCGGCTGCTCTGCCGATTGAGCTACACGGGATCGCGCTCTGCGCCTTGTGAGCCGGGGTTTTCCCCCTGCTCCCTGCGGCGCATGAATAGATTAGCGCACTCCGGGAGTGCGTGTCGCATCGACGGCTCGGGGTAGGTGCGGGAGGAATCGCGATCCGTGGGTAGGGTCCCGCTGAGCACGCCTGTGGAGGTGGAGATGCGTTATCGGATGATGTTCTGCGCAGGTCTGGCGGTGGGCTACGTCCTGGGTAGCCGGGCCGGCCGGGAGCGTTACGAGCAGATCAAGCGGATGGCCCAGCGGGTGACCGACAACCCGTCCGTGCAGGAGGCCGCCGGCCTCGTCGGCGCCCAGGTCTCCAAGGTGACCACCATGGCCAAGGAGCAGGTGGCCGGCCGCCTGCCCACTCCGGTGGGGACGAGGCGCACGACGGGAGCCGGACCGGCTGGCCGGAGGAGGCCAAGACCGGATCGCCCTACTGACCGCACCGCCGGCCGCACCCCGCCGCGCGCCCCGGCGACGGCGCGGCCGGCGGGTGCGGCCGTCTCGGACCCGGTCAGACCCCGAAGCTCCGGCGGGCCCCTTCCAGCGCCTGCTCCGCCAGCGCCCGCAGGCCCGGATCGCTCCCGTCGAGGCCCGTGTCGAACCCGAGGTCCCAGACCGCCTCCCCGTCCTCCCCGCGCCGGGCCACGAGCCTCACTCCCCCGCGCGCGTCCAACGGCACGTACTGGCTGACCAGGATCGAGGAGACCACCCGTTCCCGCACCGCCTCCGGGACCCGTCCCGGCTCCGGCAGCGGCACCCGGTGCTCCCGCCCGTCCGTGGTGACGACCGTCAGCCCTTCCTCGTCCCAGAGTCCGCGGTCGATCCTGGACCACGGCAGCCGCGTCTCCCCGAGGTAGAGCGCCCGGTCCGCGGCGATCACGTAGCCGTCCGGCCCCTGGGCGTAGGTCAGGACCCGGTCCGGCGGGACGACGGCGGCGCGGACCTCTGCGGGCGTGCGGTGAAAGAGCCTCATGCCTCCACGCTATCCGCGAGCAGGTCGAGGGTGAGCGCGGCCGACCAGGAGAAGTCCCGGCCGCCCCGGCCGCTGCCGTCGAACGGGTCGAAGCACTCGCGGAAGCCCGACTGCCGTACCAGGCGGAGGGTCGCCGCGCCCAGCTGCCGGGCCAGGTCGTCCCGGCCGTGCAGCGCCGCCGCCCGCCGCAGCAGCCAGTTGGTGTTCACCCAGGACGGCCCCCGCCAGTAGCGCGAGCGGTCGAACCGGGGCGCCCGGATCTCGCAGCTCGGCACCGGGTATCCGGTGGCGCCCATGAAACGCGCCGACTCCAGCACGCTCACCAGTTCCGTCACCCGGTCCCCGGGCAGCCCTGGGTCGAGCAGCGGGCCGAAGGCGCCGACCGTGCAGACGGGGATCAGCCGCCCGCCGTACAGGTCGCGGGCGTGGAACACGCCGCCGCTCCACAGGCGTTCCAGCAGCGCCGCCCGGATCCGCTCGGCGGCCTCGCCGTACGGCCTCGGATCCGCCCCGGCCACCGGTGCCAGTTCGGCGAGCGCGTGGCAGGAGGCCAGCCAGATCCCGTTGAACATCGGGTCCTCGACCGCGAAGGGATGGTCCTGGCGCAGGTAGGCCCCGTCGTATCCGGAGTCGCGGTAGCGCAGGGCCAGCCAGATGTAGCGGTCGTGGTGGTCGCCGGGGCCCCGGTCGGGGGGCTCCCCCGGCCGGCGGGCGTCGCGGACGTCCGCGAGCGCCTCCAGCGGGTCGTCCCAGGCCGGGCTGTCGTCCATCCCCGACTCCCACGGATGGACGATCGCGGCCAGTCCTCCCCCGCCCAGGTCCCGGCAGGCGGTCAGGTACTCGTGCTGGGCCGCCAGCATCGGGTGGAGGCGCCGGACGAGCGCGTCGCCCTCCTCCCGGTCCGCCGTGCCGCGGGTGTGGCGCCACACCCGCCACGCGGCGAGCGCCTGCATCGGCGGCTGGGTCAGCCCCGAGGTGGGCACCCCCCTCGGGGCCGCCGGGTGGCCGTCGGAACGCCAGACCGACGGACCGGGGAAGTAGGACTCGGCCAGGGCCGGGTGGAAGACGATGTGCGGCACCATGCCGGTGGCCCACTGGCCGGTCAGCAGGCTGAGCAGTTCCTCCCCGGCCCGGCGGGGGTCCCGCCGGGCCAGCCCGAGCGCGACGAAGGTGGAGTCCCAGTTCCACTGGTGCGGATACAGACCGGGTGCGGGCACGGTGGCCGTGCCCGTCCGGTTCGCCTCGAGCACGGACCACGCCTCGCGCTCGAGCGCGGCGTCGTCTATGGCCGGCCGCGCTTCCATCTGCCCAGTTTGCGCCCGTATCTCCTAAGAAAACAGTGCCTCACCCCAGAATGACCCGGGCCTCACCCCGCCCGGGCAGGCCCAGATGCCCGATCCGACGTGCTGGATGAACGCGTTGAGGGTGTCCCGGGCCGACAACGACCGCTGGACCTTGACGAACCCCTCCTCCGGGTCGCGCTGGTAGGCGATGAAGAACAGGCCCGCGTCCAGCCGTCCCTGACCGTCGGTGCCGTCGGTGTAGGAGTAGCCCCGGCGCAGGATCCTGGAGCCGCCGTTCGAGTCGGGGTGGGCCAGCCGCACGTGGGAGGCGGGCGGGAGGGCGTGGATCCGCACCGGGTCGAACTCGCGGGTGCCGCCGTAGGGGGCGCCCGTCCGCTTGCGCCGGCCGAAGACGTCCTCCTGCTGCTTCAGCGGGGTCCGGTCCCAGATGTCGATGTGCGTCCGGATCCGCCGGGCGACCAGGTAGGACCCGCCCTCCATCCAGCCGGGCCCCTCCTCCCCCACCCAGACGTGCCGGTTCAGCTTGGCCCGGTCGTAGATGGAGATGTTGTTGGTGCCGTCCTTGAACCCCAGCAGGTTGCGCGGGGTCTTCTCCTCCGGCGAACTGGCCGAGGTCCTGCCGAACCCGAGCTGCGACCACCGCACCGCCGCCTTGCCGCCGGCGATCCGCGCCAGGTTCCGTACGGCGTGCACGGCCACCTGCGGATCGTCCGCGCACGCCTGCACGCAGATGTCGCCGCCGCTGCGGGCCGGGTCGAGCCGGTCGCCGCGGAAGGGCGGGAGCTCCTTCAGCCGGTCCGGAGCCGGCAGGTTCAGCCGGGTGAAGAAGGAGGGCCCGAAGCCGACCGTCAGCGTGAGCCGCGAGGCGTGCATCTCCAGGGTCTCGCCGGTGTCGTCCGGCGGCGCCGTCGCCCTGCCGGTCGCCCCGCGGCCGACCTCCTCCGCCGCGGTCATCCGCACCGCCGCCGCCGTCCAGGCCTTCATCAGCGCCGCCACCTCCGCCGGGGACCGGGTGCCGAGGTCGAAGGAGGCGAAGTGCAGGCGCTCCTGGATGGGCGTGGCGATCCCCGCCTGGTGGGCTCCGTGGAAGGGGATCGATCCGCCGGACGCGGCGGCCGAGGCAGACTCCGGCTTGCCGAGCTGTACCAGCCCGGCCCCGGACACGGCACCGGCGCCCATCGCCAGTCCCGTGCCGGCGAGAAGCCTGCGACGGCTGAGGTCGGTCATATGTTCCTCCACTCCTTCTCAACGAGAAGATCGGCTGTTCTGGGTGCGGGGATCAGCTTGCTGCACCCGCGGCGGGGTCGGAGAGAGGCTCGGCGAGCGCGTTAACCGCGTCAGCGGGTTCCTTGACCTGCGGAAGGGACAACTCCCCGCCGAAGCCGTGACCGCCGCCCCCGCGCACCCGGCCGCCACGGCCGGCGGGCCGGCGCAGGCCGGTCGGCGCGGCTTCCGGGGCCCTCCCACGACGAAGGACCCCGGAGCGTGCTCCGGGGTCCTTCGTCGGCCTCTCCGCCCGGTCTCCCGGGCCGGGACGTCAGTCGAGGTAGTCGCGCAGGATCTGCGCCCGCGTCGGGTGGCGCAGTTTCGCCAGGGTCTTGGACTCGATCTGGCGGATGCGCTCGCGGGTCACCCCGAACTCCCTGCCGACCTCCTCCAGCGTCCGGGGATGCCCGTCGGCGAGGCCGAAGCGCAGCTGGATGATGCGCTGCTCGCGTTCCGAGAGCGTGGCGAGGATCTCCTCGAGCTGGTCCTGCAGCATGATGAAGGCCGCGGCCTCCATCGGCACCACCGCGTCGGCGTCCTCGATGAAGTCGCCGAGGTCGGAGTCCTCCTCGCCGATCGGCGACTGGAGCGAGACCGGCTCCTGGGCGATGCGCTGGATCTCGATCACCCGGTCGATCGGGAGGTCCATCTCCAGCGCGATCTCCTCCGGCGCGGGCTCGCGGCCGAGATCCTGGTGGAGCTGGCGCTGAACCCGGACCAGCTTGTTGATCGTCTCGACCATGTGCACCGGAATGCGAATCGTGCGCGCCTGGTCGGCGATGGCCCTGGTGATCGCCTGCCGAATCCACCACGTGGCATATGTGGAGAACTTGTAACCTTTGGTGTAGTCGAATTTCTCGACCGCCCGGATGAGACCGAGGTTGCCTTCCTGGATCAGATCCAGGAACAGCATTCCGCGGCCCACATAGCGCTTGGCGATCGACACGACCAGCCGCAGGTTGGCCTCGATCAGCCGCTGCTTGGCCCGCGTGCCCTCCCAGACGAGGTCGCCCAGTTCGGGGAAGGCCAGCCGGGAGGCGATGCCGGCCAGCTTCTCCTCGGCGAACAGCCCCGCCTCGATGGATTTGGCGAGCTCCACCTCCTCCTCCGCCGTGAGCAGCGGCACCCGTCCGATCTCCCGCAGGTAGATGCGGACCAGGTCGCTGGTCGGCGCTCGTTTTCCGACATCCTCCTCATCGGACTTGGGGGTCTCCTCCTCGCTCTGGGGCTCGAGGACCTCCACTCCGTTCTCGGCGAGCATCCGCACGACGCGCTCCAGCGCGTCGGACGGCAGCTCGGATTTGTCGAGGGCCGCGGCGACGTCATCGACCGTGACGCTTCCGCGCTCTCTTCCTTTCGCGACGAGGTCGGCCACCTGGTCTACCGAAGGCGGCCCGCTTGGCAGCACCGATGCACCCACGGGACACAGTCTGCTGTATTAGTCACCCGAAACGGCAGGCCTATTTTTGTCACCGGAGGTAAGGTCGCAATCATTATCGGATCGAGACCTCATTCGGGTTTGACCGAATGAGCACCAGGAAATTAAAGCTGATTACGCGGCAGGCTTCCGGCGGTCAGCTTCCGGCGGTCAGCTTCCGGCGGCCTGCTCCCGCAGCACGCGCCGCCGCCGCTCCAGTTCGTTCAGCTCCGCGAACAACCGGCGGTACTCCTCCGCTCCGCCGGCCAGGTCGGTCCGCTCCAGCGCCGACTTCACCTGCTCGATCGCCCGCGACACCGTGATGCCCTCCAGCGCGGCCATCAGGTCCGAGGCGTACCGCTGCTCGTTCGCGAGGTCCGCGCGGAGCTCCTCCACCGCCAGCCGGGTGACCGTCCCGCGCAGGTCCTCGCCCGCCAGGGCGAGCAGGCGGTCCACCCACTCGCGCCCGCCCGCGCCCCCGGCGGCGGTGCCCCCGGCCTCCATGACCAGCCCGTGCAGCGCGACGTGCTCGGGCCGGGTGAAGGCCTCCGCGCCGATCGCGTCGAACCGCTCGCCGACCAGCGAGGGCGCTGCACGGCCAGCTTCAGCACCTCGGCCTCGATCCGCACCCCGGGTCGTCAGGTCGGCGATCCTCCTCGGCCCCGGCCGCCGGCCCCCCGGC
>NZ_CDRNDK010000220.1:0-10323 GCF_977012225.1 Planomonospora algeriensis
CCGTTCATGATCCTGGCCGTCGTCCTGGCCGCCGGACTGGTCATCGGCCCGGCGCGCGCCCCGCTCAACCGCAGGGCGCTGGGGGCCGCGCTGACCGGGACGTTCGCGCTGCTCGCGCTGGCCAACCTCTGGTGGCTCTACCCGGTGCTGACCGGCGAGGTCATCCCGTACGAGGACTGGTCGTCCCGGATGCTCACCCGCTCCTGGATCAAGCCCGGCTGACGCCGGGCCAGGGTGATCGCCGCGGCGAGGCAGGCCAGCGGCACCGCGGGCAGCAGATAGCGGTAGTCGAACTCGGCGGTCGCCGCCGGGGCCAGGATGAGCCCGAAGGCGGCCAGCCACGGCAGCAGCACCGGCCCGCCCAGCGTGCGCCAACGCACCGCCACCCCGCCCAGGCCGATCAGCAGCAGCGCGCCGAGCACGATGCCGGGCAGCCGGACGATCCGCTGGTAGCCCTGCAGGAAGGCGGCCCACGGGTCGTGCACGTCGGTGCCGATCACCCGGAGCCTGCCCTCGATCTGCGCGGTGGGCAGACCGGGGTCGTAGATCTGCGCGTCCCGGTCGGTGGTGCTGCCCTTGGGCGAGGACCAGGCGGGCAGCACCTTGTTCTCCGGGAGGAACTCGTACTGCCGGTAGGTGTTGGCGTCGGGGAAGCGCGGCCGGTCCCAGCGGAAGGCGCGGAAGAAGTCCCGGGCGACGACGGCGAGGTAGTCGCCGGGCTGGGAGAGGATCGCCCGCTTGGCGAAGTCGCCGGCGGTCTTGTTCATCTCGGGGGTGAAGGTCGTGCCCACCCCGAAGGCGTGGAAGCGCTGGCCGTTGCGCGCCCACCACAGGTACATCTGCCCGAAGAGCCGCTTGTCCGGCGGGTCGCTGATGCACAGCAGCGCGAGCTCCAGCTCCCTGCGCTTGTCGATCTCCATCTTGCCGCAGTCGGCGAACATCGCGGTCCGCATGTAGAGGATCGCGCCGTCGCTGTTGGTCATCGCGACGTTGCCGTGCGCCGAGGCGAACCACGCCATGTAGCCGGCCACCGGGATCGCGCACGCGGTCACCATGGCCGCGATCGGCTTCCACCCGGACCGCTTGACCAGCAGGTAGACCACCACCAGGGCGAGGATGGGCAGGCCGATCGAGCGGGTCAGCGCGGTGAGCGCGAGCAGCAGGCCGATCACCGCCCCCATCGGCCAGGTCATCCGCCGGTGCCAGAGCACGAGGGTGATGACGCCCACCACCAGCAGCATGAACATGGTGTCGGACATGATCAGGTGCTCGAGCTGGATCTGGTAGGCGTCGAACAGCACCGGCGCCGCGGCCAGCGCCGCCCCCCAGCCCGGCAGGGCGAACCTCCGGCGCAGCAGGGCGTACACCAGCACGCCGACCGCCAGGCCCATCAGGTGCTGGGTGAAGGCCACCAGGCTGAAACTGTGGAACGGCCGCAGCAGGAGCAGCCAGAAGGAATAACCGTTCGGCCGCAGGGCACTGGGTCTGTCGGGGTTGACGGCTCCGGAGACGTACTCGTAGGAGTCGTTGAACCACAGCGCCGGGCCGTACCCGAGCATGGTGACCACGCGCAGAGCGAAGGCCACCGCCAGCACGACCGCGAACACGCGGTGGCGGTGCAGGAACGCCCGGAGACGGGCGCGCGCACCGGTCGGAGGTGGAGGATCCGCGACGGTCACCATGCATTACAGAATGCCAGCCGTTTGACGGACTCGACGCGGGCACCCGGACGAGAGGGCATCATGGTGGGATTGCCTGTGCCGTGACTGAAGGGTTCGAGACGTGGAACTGACCGTGGTCATGCCGTGCCTCAACGAGGCGGAGACCGTGGAGACCTGCGTACGCAAGGCCCTGGCCTGCATGCGGGAACACGGGATCGACGGAGAAGTCCTGATAGCCGACAACGGGAGCACCGACGGCTCGCAGCAGCTGGCCCGGGACGCCGGGGCGCGGGTCGTGCACGTGGACGCCAAGGGGTACGGCAACGCCCTCATCGGCGGCATCCGCGCCGCCCGCGGGACGTACGTCATCATGGGCGACGCCGACGACTCCTACGACTTCACCGCGCTGATGCCGTTCGTCGAGCAGCTGCGCGACGGCGCGGACCTGGTGATGGGCAACCGCTTCAAGGGCGGGATCGCGCCGGGCGCCATGCCCCCGCTCCACCGCTACCTCGGCAACCCGGTGCTCTCCTTCATCGGGCGCCTGTTCTTCCCCAGCGCCATCGGCGACTTCCACTGCGGCCTGCGCGGCTTCCGCCGCGACTCCATCCTCAGGCTCGGCCTGCAGACCGGCGGCATGGAGTTCGCCAGCGAGATGGTGGTGCGCTCGACGCTGTCCGGGCTGGACGTGCGCGAGGTGCCCACCACGCTCTCCCCGGACGGGCGGAGCCGGCCCCCGCACCTGCGCTCCTGGCGCGACGGCTGGCGGCACCTGCGCTTCCTGATGCTCTACAGCCCGCGCTGGCTGTTCTTCATCCCCGGCCTGGTCATGATGACCCTCGGCCTGGTCGCGGGCACCCTGCTGACCTTCGGCCCGGTCTACATCGGCAAGCTCGCCTTCGACGTCGACACCCTCGTCGGCGCCTCGGCGATGCTGGTGATCGGCTTCCAGGCGGTGCTGTTCGCCCTGTTCACCAAGGTGTACGCCGCCGAGGAGGGGTTCCTGCCGGAGGACCGGCGGGTGCGCAAGCTCGTCGACATCGTGAGCCTGGAGAAGGGGCTGATCGCCGGCGGCCTGCTGGCCCTGGCCGGGCTGGGCGGCCTGGTCGCCTCGCTCGTCCACTGGCAGACCCGCAGTTTCGGGCCGCTGATCCCGTCGGAGTCGCTGCGCATCGTGGTGCCCTCGGCCACCGCGCTGATCATGAGCTTCCAGACCATCTTCGCGGCGCTGTTCATCAGCATCCTGGGCATCCGCCGTACCAAGGAGACGCCCATCGACGTGGCCGCCTCCGCCGCGGAGGAGGCCGCCGAGGCGGTCAGCCGGGAGCGCGCCGGGGCCTGACCGGGAGGAAGATTCACTGGACAGGCTCTAGGCTGGGAGACATGTCCCAGCACATCCTGACCGCGGTCGCCTGGCCCTACGCCAACGGCCCCCGCCACATCGGGCACGTCTCCGGATTCGGCGTGCCGTCCGACGTCTTCAGCCGCTACCAGCGGATGGCGGGCAACAAGGTCCTCATGGTGAGCGGGACCGACGAGCACGGCACGCCCATCCAGGTCCAGGCCGACAAGGAGGGCCTGGGCGTCCGCGAGGTCGCCGACCGCTACAACCGGCTGATCGCCGAGGACCTCACGGCCCTGGGCCTGTCCTACGACCTGTTCACCCGGACCACCACGGCCAACCACTACGCGGTGGCGCAGGAGATCTTCAAGGGTCTGCACGCCAACGGCTACATCTTCCCCAAGACCACGATGGGCGCGATCTCGCCGTCCACCGGCCGGACCCTGCCCGACCGCTACATCGAGGGCACCTGCCCGATCTGCTCCTACGACGGGGCCCGCGGCGACCAGTGCGACAACTGCGGCAACCAGCTCGACCCGATCGAGCTGATCAACCCGGTCAGCCGGATCAACGGCGAGACGCCGGTCTTCGTGGAGACCGAGCACTTCATGCTCGACCTGCCCGCCTTCGCCGAGGTGCTCGGCACCTGGCTGCAGTCCAAGCAGGGCGAGTGGCGGCCGAACGTGCTGAAGTTCTCCCTCAACCTCCTGGGCGACCTGCAGCCGCGCGCGATCACCCGCGACCTCGACTGGGGCGTGCCGATCCCGCTGGAGGGCTGGAGCGACCAGGCCAACAAGCGGCTCTACGTCTGGTTCGACGCCGTCATCGGCTACCTGAGCGCCTCCATCGAGTGGGCCCGCCGCTCCGGCGACCCGGACGCCTGGCGGCAGTGGTGGCAGAACCCCGACGCCCGCGGCTACTACTTCATGGGCAAGGACAACATCGTCTTCCACGCGGAGATCTGGCCGGCGCTGCTGCTCGGCTACAACGGCCAGGGCGGGCGCGGCGGCACGGCCGGCTCGCTCGGCGCGCTCAACCTGCCCTCCGAGGTCGTCTCCAGCGAGTTCCTGACCATGGAGGGGCGCAAGTTCTCCTCCTCCCGCCAGGTCGTCATCTACGTCCGCGACTTCCTCGCCCGCTACGACGCCGACGCGCTGCGCTACTACATCGCGGTCGCCGGGCCGGAGAACCAGGACACCGACTTCACCTGGTCGGAGTTCCTCAACCGGAACAACGGCGAGCTGGTGGCGGCCTGGGGCAACCTGGTCAACCGCTCGATCTCCATGGCGGCCAAGAACTTCGGGGCGATCCCGGAGGCGGGCGACCTGACCGACGCCGACCGGGCCCTGCTGGCCAGGTCCCGGGCGGCCTTCGGCCCGGTGGGCGCGGAGCTGAACCGCTCCCGGTTCAAGAACGCGGTCAACGAGGCGTTCGACGTCGTCCGCGACGCGAACAGATACCTCGCGGAGCAGGAGCCGTGGAAGATCAAGGACGACCCCGAGCGGGTCAAGTCCATCCTGCACGTCGCCCTGCAGGTCGTCGACGACGCCAAGACGCTGCTGACCCCGTTCCTGCCCACCTCCTCCAACAAGATCTACGAGATGCTCGGCGGCACGGGCGTCTGGTCGGGCATGCCGGAGATGAAGGAGGTCGACGAGGACGGCCGGAGCTACCCGGTCATCACCGGGTCCTACGAGGGCGCCGCCCGCTGGGAGCCCACCCCCATCAGGCCCGGCACCCCGCTGGCCCCGCCGACCCCGCTGTTCCGCAAGCTCGACCCGAAGATCGTCGATGAGGAGCTCGCCCGCCTCGGCGAGTAGCCGCGCCCGCCGCTCTCCGCGGAGCCGCCCGGACCACCCGAGGTCCGGGCGGCTCGTGCGTCTTCCCGGAGGCCGGCCGGGGTCCGGCGTTCAGGGACGCGGGCGCAGGCCGTTCAGCGCGGTCTCGACGACGCGGTCGGCGTATTCGGTGGTGAGCGGCCCGCCGCGCAGCATCCACCGGTTCTGCAGCGGGCCCCACAGCATCTCGACGGCCACGTCGAGATCGAGGTCCGCCGCGAGCTGCCCGGCCCGCTGGGCGCTGCGCAGCCGCTCCTTCTTGCGCTCCCGCATCGGTCCCTCCAGCCGTTCGGCGTAGGCGGCGGCCAGTTCGGGATCGTGGGTGATCTCGGTGGTCAGGGCGCGCATCGGCTCGTCGTGGCGCGGGTCGTTCAGCTCCGCGACGGTGGCGCGCAGGACCGTCTTCAGGTCGGCCTCAAGGTCCCCGGTGTCGGGCAGGGCGGGGTCGCCCGCCGCTCCCTCGCTGAGCATGAGGAAGGCGTCGAAGAGCACCGCGCCCTTGGAGGGCCACCAGCGGTAGATCGTCTGCTTGCCGACGCCGGCCCGGGCCGCGATGCCCTCGATGCTGAGCCTGGCGTAACCGACCTCACCGGCCAGGTCGAACGCCGCGGTGAGGATGGCCCGCCGGGAGGTCTCGCTGCGGCGGGCCGCGTTGGCGGTGGTCGTGCGCTGCGTCGTCATGCGGCCCAACCTAACAAAAACTAGACGAGACGGATCGTCTTGACTTGATGAAGACGTCTCCGGTACCGTCATCGCCATAAGACGAGACGAACCGTCTCGACTCGCTAAGTGAACGAAACGAACGATCGGAGAATCCGCATGCGCACCCCGGGAACCGCCCCCTCCCGCACCTGGTTCATCACCGGCGCGAGCCGCGGCCTGGGCCGCGCGTTCGCCCTGGCCGCGCTGGAACGCGGCGACCGGGTGGCCGCCGCCGCCCGGACCGTCGCCGCGCACGACTTCGGCGACCGGTACGGTGACCGGCTGCTGGCCCTCCCCCTCGACGTGACCGACCGCGACGCGGTCTTCGCCGCCGTGGACGCGGCCGTCGAGCACTTCGGCCGGCTGGACGTCGTGGTCAACAACGCCGGGACCATGTCCTCGGGGATGGTCGAGGAGTTCACCGAGGCCGAGGCCCGCGCCCAGTTCGAGGTCAACCTCTTCGGGGCGCTCTGGGTCTGCCAGGCCGTACTGCCGCACCTGCGCGCGCAGGGCTCCGGCCACATCGTGCAGATCTCCAGCGTCGCCGCCCTCGGCGGCTTCCCGACCACCGGGATGTACAGCGCGAGCAAGTTCGCGCTGGAGGGGATGAGCGAGGCGCTGGCGATGGAGGCCGCGGGTTTCGGCGTCAAGCTCACCATCGTGCAGCCCGGCGGCTACTGGACCGATCTCTACACCGGCATGGCCATGACCGCGCCCGCCGAGCCGTACGGCCCGCTCCGCGCCGAGATCGAGAAGCAGTGGGCCGAGGGATCGGTCGACAGCGAGCCGCGCCTGGCCGCCGAGGCGGTGCTGGAACTGGTCGACAGCGACGACCCGCCGCTCCGGCTGCTGCTCGGAGGCATGGCCTACGACCTGGCCTTCGACGTCTCCCGGCGGCGGATGGAGACCTGGGCCGGCTGGGAGCGGGTCAGCCGCGCCGCCGAGCGCGCCGTGCCCGCCCCCGGGACCGCCGGGTGACCCGCTCCGCCCCGGGGCCCGGCCTCAGTCCGGACGGCCGGGGCCGGGCAGGACGCGTTCGACCGCCTCGGTGACCAGGGTGTGGATCCGGTCGGCGGGAAAGACGTCGGGCAGGGTGAGCCGCTCCACGATCAGCCAGTTCAGCGCCAGATAGAGCAGGACCACGGTGGTCTCGTCGCCGGGCATGCCGGACCGCAGATGGTTGTCGACGTTGAAATCGAGGTCGGCGCGGACGCGCTCGGTGAGCAGGCGGCGCAGCTCCGGGCGGCGGGTGGCCTCCAGCCGCAGCTCCAGCAGGGCCAGGTAACCGGAGCGGAAGTCGCTGATGCGCTCCACCAGGTCGTGCATGAGGCGGGTGACGTGGTCGCGGTCGCGCGGTCCCTCCATCGAGTCCGCCAGCATGCCGGGCTCGGGCTCCAGGCGCTCGTAGAAGCGGTGACCGACCTGGGTGAGCAGGTCGTCGCGGTTGGTGAAGTAGTTGGAGGCCGTGCCGTTGGGCACCTGCGCCTCCGTGTCGACGGCGCGGAAGGTCAGGCCGCGCGCCCCCTCGCGGGCCAGGACCTCGATGGCCGCGTCGAGGAGGGCCGCCCGCCGTGCCGGGTTCTGCCGCATCACGTTCTCTCCCTGGAATCCGGTATTGATACCACTCTAATCGTAGTACTACGTTCTAACCACTCCGATTAGAGTACTAAATGTTAAGTGGAAAGAAGAGGAACAGGGATGCGAGTTCAGCTCACCGCCCCGCTCGCCACCACCGCCCCGATCGCCTTCACCCCGCCCGCCGCGGGCCTCCCGGGGACGGGACCGCCGATCTCCGGGCGGTAGGTTGGGCAGGGTGACCACGATGCCCGCCGCGCCGGAGCCGTTGACCGGCGAAGTGTTCGACAGCCACTGCCACCTCGACATCATGGTGGGCAACCGCCAGGCGTCCTCGGGGGACCCGGTCGCCCAGGCCGCGCAGGCGGCCGAGGCGAGCGTGGAGCGGATCGTCGAGGAGGCGCGGGCGGTCGGGGTGACCCGGCTGATCACGATCGGCTACGACCTCGCCTCGTCCCGGTGGAACGCCGACGTCGCCCGGCTCCACCGCGACGTCTACGCCGGGGTGGCGATCCACCCCAACGAGGCGCACGCCTCGACCCCGGAGGTCCTCGCGGAGATCGAGGAGCTGGCCAGGGAGCCGCAGGTCAGGGCCGTGGGGGAGACCGGGCTCGACTACTACCGGGACTGGGCCGCCAAGGACGACCAGCACGCGAGCTTCCGGGCGCACATAGAGATCGCCAAACGGACCGGCAAGGCCCTGGTCATCCACGACCGGGAGGCCCACGACGACGTGCTGCGCGTGCTCGCCGAGGCGGCGCGCCCGACGTGGTGGTCTTCCACAGCTACTCCGGAGACGCGGAGATGGCCGCGAAGTGCGCGGCCGCCGGCTACTTCATGTCCTTCTCCGGGCCGGTGACCTACAAGAACGCCGGTTACCTGCGGGAGGCCGCGGCGGTGGCCCCGGCGGAGCTGATCCTGGTCGAGACCGACGCGCCCTACCTGCCGCCGGTCCCGCACCGGGGCAAGCCGAACGCGCCCTACCTCATCCCGCTGATCGTGCGCTGCCTGGCCGAGGTCAAGGGGATGGAGCCGGACCGGCTCGCCGCCGCGGTCAGCGCGAACGGGGAGACCGCCTTCGGCGCCTGGTGATCCTGGTGACCGCCTGATGACCGCCCGCCCGGCGGTGTCCGCGGTCTTCGTGGATCCGGTGCGCTCGAGCCGGCCGGGGAACCTCGTCGGGGGCCGAGGATCCCCGGCGGGGCCCGGTGGTCCTCAGCCCGCCGCCGCGCCGAAGTCGACGGAGGCGCCGCCGGTGACGGCCGGGATCCGGTCCGCGCCGGGGGAGAGCAGGGTGACCGCTCCGTCGTTGCGGCCCAGCAGCGCCACGGCCCCGGAGGAACCGTGGTCCGGGGCGCCGGCGACCAGCTTGTTCCCGGCGGAGGCCAGCGACCAGCCCAGGTGTCCGCCGGGCTCGGTCCCGGACACTATCCGGGACCGGGCGGGGTCGGCGGGCGGGACCAGGTGGACGCCTCCTCGCTGGTCGGCTCCGTCGAACGGCACTCCCACGGCCAGCCGTACGTCCCCGCCGGAGGCGAACGCCAGTGCGGAGCCGTACCCGCCTCCGGGGGAGCCCTCCGCGCCCCGGCTGAGCGTGGGACCGGGCGTGATCTCCGCCGTGCTGGACGCCTGGAAGAGCTGGACCAGGCCGGAGTCCTGCACCGATCCTCCGTCGCCGAGCGGGGCGCCCACCGCGAGATAGGACGTGTCGCCCTGCTCGGCGTAGGCGAGGGCGTAACCGAACCGGTCACCCGCGTCGGCGTCCAGGATCTCGCGGAGGTCCCACTTCTTGGACAGCTGCGCACCGGTCCTGGCCCGCACGTCGAACAGGACGGTCACCGCGCCCGAGTCGAGGTTCCCCTCACCGGCCTGCACGCCCTGCCCGTCGTCGTTCTCGTACGGCAGGCCGACCGCGAGGTCGGGCTCCTCGGCGTCCCCGCCCAGCCTGCCGAGCTCCACGGCCCAGCCGAACATGTCCCCGGCCTCGCCGTTGCCGGTGACCCCCTCGGTGTTCTGGGAGAGCCGCCGGGCGGTGCCGAGCGCGGACGTCTCGAACAGGTAGACCGCACCGGAGTCGGCCACCTGCTCGGCGTCCTCGTGCGGCGCCCCGACCGCGACCAGGGGGCCGCGCCCGGCCAGGGACCAGCCGAAGTGGGCGTCCTCCTCCGGGACCGGGGCGACCAGGCGGACGGGTTCCCGCCCGCCCCCGCCGTACACGGCGTAGACCGCGCCCGCGTCCCGCACCCCCGCCACGTCCGTGTACGGCGCGCCGACGAGCAGGTCGGCGCAGCGGTCGCCGTCGAGGTGGACCAGCCTGACCGACCAGCCGAAGCCGTCGCCCGCCGCGGGGGAGGGCGCGGTCACCACCGTTCCCTCCCCGCCCTGCCCGGCCACGCCCGACAGCACGTGCACGGCTCCGGCGCCGTCGGCCTTCCCCGCGCCCTCGGAACCCTCCGGGGGCCCGGCGTCCGCCAGGGGGTCGCCGACCACGGCGTCGTCCACCCCGTCGCCGTCGAAGTCCCCGCCGGGTTCCCCGTGCCGGTGCCGGTGCAGGCGGACGAGGCCGCGGCCGCGGACAGGTGCCCGGCGGCGGGGAGCACCGGAAGGGAGGGGAGCACGGGGAGCGCCACCGCGGCGACGAGGGCGGTCAGGAGCCTCATGACAGTCTCACCTCGATGTCCTCGCCGCCCTCGACCACGGGGCCGGTGAGTTTGAGCGGCCCGCGGGCCGGCGGAAGGTCGTAGACGAGGACCCCGTCCGCCCGGCCGCCGGGGGCCAGGACGGACGGCGGCCCGGACGAGACCGGCTCGGGGGTGTGCGCGGAGCCCCGGTCGTCCACCAGGACGAGCGGAGTACGGCTCAGCCGGATCTCCTCGCCGCCGGTGTTGAGCAGGGTCCAGCGGACCGTGCAGAACCGCCCGCGGGCCGGGGTCGTCCCCTGGTAGGAGGCCAGGTTGCAGGAGGGCGCGACGGGCACGATCAGCTGCGGGCCGCCGACGGCGGCGCCGAGTGTGATCCGGCGGCCCACGTCGCGCCCGCGTCGCCGCCCCCGGCGGAGGCCGACGGCGTCGCCGGGCCCTGTCCTCCGCCGAGTCCTCCGCCGACGACGTTCGCCAGCACGACCCCCGTGACGGCCAGCGCGGCCACCACGGCCAGCCCGGCGAGCACCCACCGCCACCGGGGGCGTCCCCGTCCGGCCGGACCG
>NZ_CDRNDK010000221.1:0-10318 GCF_977012225.1 Planomonospora algeriensis
CCGGCGATCGCGCCGCCGAGCCGACCTCCGCCGAGCAGCAGCGCGACCGGCTCGCCGCCGAGGTCACCCGCGACACCCACCTGTCGGCCGCCGGCCTGACCCCGGCCGCCGAGTCGTTCCTGTACGGCCTCGGCGTGACGACGGTGGGCGGGCTGCTGGACTACAGCCAGCGCAACCTCGTCAACGCCCCCGGCCTGGGCGCCAAGACCCGGGGTGAGGTCCAGCGCCGCCAGCGCGAGTGGGGCGAGCGCCTGCGCCAGACGCCCGTCTCCCCGCTCACCCCCGAAGGCCGCCGCGCCGCCACCGAGGAACTGGAGCAGCTCAACGCCACCGAATCCACCCTGCCGGACACCTTCACCGAGGCCTCCGACGACGTCTCCCAGCGCGCGTTGCGCTCCGTCAGCCTCGACACCCTCGCCGCGCTGCTGGTCCCGGAGCTGAAGAAGAACGGCTCCAACCGCAGCGAGGTCGAGATGGTGCGGCTGCTGCTGCGCCTGCCCGACGAGCGGGGCGAACTGCCGGGCATCGGCGTCTGGCCGAAGCAGCGGGAAGTCGCCGAGGCCCTGGGCCTCAGCGCCGGCCGCATCCCCCAGCTGCTGAAGACCCAGCGGACCCGTTGGAAGAAACTCCCCGCGGTGCAGACGCTCCGCGAGGAGATCCTGACGCTGCTGGCAGGACTCGGCCGGATCGCCTCCGCCGCCGAACTCGCCGACGCCCTGGCGGTACGGCGCGGCACCCGCCTGCAGGGCCGCGAGCAGCGCCGCGCGCTCGCCCTGGCCGCCGTGCGGGCCGTGGTGGAGGTCGAGCAGCTCGTCCCGGAGGAGAGCGCGTTCCGGCACGCCGCCAACCGCGAGGCCACCGGCGAAGCGATGGGCGCGGGCCTGCTGGCCCTGGAGGTCGGCGAGGACGACGCCCCCGACACCCCGTCCGCTCCCGGCCTGCTCGACTACGCGCACCGCCTAGGCCGGGCCGCCGACCGCCTCGCCAAACTCGACACGCTGCCGACCGCGACCACCGTGCTGGGCGAGCTGGGGGCGATCACCCCGCCGCCGGGCACGATCGAGTGGGACGAGCGCCGCACGGTCGAGCTGGCCGTCGCCGCCTCCCGGAACGCCGCCGCCACCCCGCGCCTGGAGATCTACCCCCGTGACCTGTCCCTGGTGCGGGCCCTGCGACTCACCCAGGCCGGCCTGGTACGGCTCATCCCCGGCGTACCCGAAGCACGGCAGCCGGGCCTGACCGCCGACGACGTCCACGAGCGGGTGCGCGCCCGCTTCCCCGAGCTGACGGACGGCCGGGCGCCCGCGACCTGCCGACCGCAGGAGCCTTGACCAAGGCCCTGCGGGACGCCGGGTTCGACCTCACCCTGTCCACCCGCGAGGACACCGGAACCCTGCGCTACCTGCCCACCCGGCTGGACACCGCCTCCAGCTACCTGACCGTGCGCGCCTGGCGGCACACCACGGCCGGCACCGGCATCACCCGGTACGCCGACGACCCGCAGATCGCGGACGCGGTCCGCACAGAGGAACGACTCGCCGCCTCGGCAGGGCGGGACGGGTTCCGGGTACTGACCGTGCGCGCGGGGCTGAGCCGGGAGGCGGTCGCCGAACTCGCGGACACCTCCGGCAGATTCAGAGCTCAGGTAATCTCGATAACCGAACTGTTCCTGCAGGCCATGCACGAGCTCGTGCCGCCGGGCACGAAACCGGCCTGGGAGACCATCCTGCGTGCGGACGTCGCCGAGCCTGGCACGCGGGCAGCACTGAAGTTCGCCGAGTACACCCGCACGGCCTGGGGCCGGATCGAACCGAAGCTGCGCGAGCTGCTGGAGACGGGCACCGGACCGGTGCTGCTGACCGACGCCGCCGCGCTCGCCCGCTACGACGCGATGGGCGTGCTCGACCGGCTCGCGGAGGCGGCCCGCCAGGGCCTGCGCGGCCTGTGGTTGCTCTGCCCGCAGGGTGACCCGGCGCGTGAACCGCGGCTGGGCACGGTCGCCGTGCCGTATCAGGCGGGGCTGGGCGAGTGGATCGAACTGCCGGACGCGTGGGTGAGCAACGCCCACCGGGCCGAGGTGAAAAGTCAGGTATGGGGAGAGGCGAGATGATCGATCGCAGAGCGCTGTTGGAGGACCTGAAGCAGCAGGTCAAGGCGGTCGAGGCCGACCTCGCCAAGCAGGTCAAGGCTCTGCCGGAGGCCGGGAAACGACTGCGCGCCGAGTATGACCAGGCGTTCAAGTTGAAACGCACGGGAGCGACCTGGACTTCCTGGCTCGACGAGCGCGTCACCCAAGTCGCGGCGGCGTGGGTGCTGGGCACGGTCTTCGTGCGCTTCTGCGAGGACAACCGGCTGATCCCCGAGTCCTACCTGACCGCTCCGGACGCCGAGCGCCGGAACCTCGCGCAGGCGCGGTACGAGGCGTACGTCGAGTACGACCCCAACCCGACCTACCGCGGCTGGCTGGAACGTGCCTTCGCGGAGCTGGGCGAGGGCGAAGCAGGCAGGCTGCTGTTCGACCGGGCGCACAACCCGCTCTTCCAGATCCCGCTCTCACACGACGGGGCGCGGGCGCTGGTGGAGTTCTGGCGCGAGCGGGACGAGACCGGCGCCCTCGTCCACGACTTCACCGACCCACTGAATGACGACGGTACCGAGGGCTGGGACACCCGTTTCCTGGGCAACCTGTACCAGGACCTGTCAGAGGCGGCGCGCAAGACATACGCGCTGTTGCAGACCCCGGAGTTCGTGGAGGAGTTCATCCTCAATCGGACGATGGACCCGGCGGTGCGGGAGTTCGGCTTCGAGGAGCTGAAGATGATCGACCCGACCTGCGGGTCGGGCCACTTCGTGCTCGGCGCGTTCCGGCGACTGGTGCGTCTGTGGGCCGAGCGTCGGCCGGACGCCGACCGGCACGAACGGGTACGGGCCGCGCTCGACTCGGTCCACGGGGTGGACGTGAACCCGTTCGCGGTGGCGATCGCCCGCTTCCGTCTGCTGGCCGCGGCGATGGCGGCGGCGGGTATGCGGACGATGGCGGAGGCTGCCAAGTACAAGTGGCCGATCCACCTGGCGGTCGGCGACTCGCTCATCAAGGAGCGGCAGCTCGAGCTGATGTTGGGTGAGGAAGCGCCGCGCGACCCGCTGGCGGAGTTCGCCTACGCCGTGGAGGACGTGCACGAGCACCCGGGCATCCTGGAGCAAGGTCGCTACCACGTGGTGGTCGGCAACCCGCCGTACATCACAGTCAAGGACAAGAAACTGAACGAGCTGTATCGGGAGCTGTACAGCGCCTGTGCTCTTCAGTACGCCCTGTCGGTACCGTTCGCGCAGCGCTTCTTCGAGCTGGCCAAGCAGGGCGACAGCGACGGACGCGGCTATGGCATGGTCGGGCAGATCACGGCAAACTCGTTCATGAAGCGGGAGTTCGGGGCGAAGCTGATCGAGGAATTCTTCGCTCACAAGGTTGAGCTGACCGAGGTGATTGACGTCTCGGGAGCCTACATTCCTGGGCACGGAACACCTACGGTGATCCTCATCGGCACACCACGGTCGGGTAAGGAGCGTTCTGAGACTGTCCGGACGGTTCGAGGTATCCAGGGCGAGCCCACCACGCCTGAGAATGGTGAAGACGGACTGGTCTGGCGGGCAATCGTGGACCAGATCGACAAGCCCGGGTCGGTCAGCCTGTGGGTCTCGGCAGATGATCTCGGGCGAGATCGGTATTTCAGTAAGCAGCCATGGATCCTCACCGACGGCGGACTCGAAATGGTAGAGCAGATCAACGCAGCATCGGTCGATCGGCTGTCCACCGTAAGGCGCGCCATTGGACGTTACACGCACACTGGGAATGATGCTGCTTACTTTGGAACAACTGGCTCTTGGAAGCGTTTCGGCGTACAGCATAATCACATCGTCCCCCTGGTTGAGGGGGATGTCGTTCGGGACTGGAATATTTCACCAGAGACCGAATCGATATTCCCTTATGACTCCACCTTGAGTCCCGAACTAACTCCCGATATAACTTCAATCCTGTGGGCCTATCGCTCAATCCTGCGAGAGCGACGAGAGCCCGGAGGGACTCACGAAGAGATCGGCCTCACTTGGTATGAATGGAGTCGTTGGCACCCCGAGCGATACTCTGACCCTCTGGGGATTGCCTTTGCGTTTGTGGCGACACATAATCAATTCGTATTTGATCGAGGCGGAAAGGTATTCAAGCAGTCTGCACCAGTAATCAAGCTAAGGGATGGGGTGGGCGAAGAAGAACACCTGCGACTGCTCGGACTACTCAACAGCTCTACTTCCTGCTTCTGGCTCAAAATGGTCAGTCACAACAAGGGCAGCCAAGGGGTAAACGAGGGGTTTAAGGCGCAAGAATGGGAGCGCTTCTACGAGTTCACCGGCACGAAGCTGCAGGAGTTTCCTCTTCCTTCGGCGTATCCCACGGTTCTCGGCACAGCTCTTGACGCCCTTGCCCAGCAGCTCACCGCTACCAACCCGTCCGTAGTCGCCGCAGCAGGAACTCCCACCGCTGCCTCCCTCCGTGAAGCCAAGGCGAACTGGCACTCCATCCGCGTCCGGATGATTGCTCTCCAGGAAGAGCTGGACTGGCAGGTCTACTCGCTCTATAACCTCCATCCCGAGGGGCTACGCACCCTGAACGAGAACGACATCCCCGAACTTGCCCTCGGTGAGCGGGCCTTCGAGATCGTGCTCGCTCGCAAGGTGGACAGGGGGGAGGCCTCCGACGAGTGGTTCAAGCGCCACGGGTCCACGATGATCACTGATATCCCCACCCGCTGGCCCGAGCCATACAGGCAGATCGTGCAGAGGCGCATCGACGTCATCGAGTCGTCCCGGGCCATCGGGATGATCGAGCGGCCCGAGTACAAGCGGCGCTGGGCGACCGAGGGATGGGACACGCTTCAGGAGAAGGCGCTCCGCTCCTGGATGCTGGACCGGATCGAGAAGCGTGAGCACTGGTACGACGCCAACGGCCAGCCCGCCCTCGTCACGCTCCCCCAGCTGATCGACGCCCTCTCCCGGGACGAGGACTTCGTCTCGGTCGCCACCCTCTACGCACCCCGCCGGGAACTGGCGGTCGTCGTCGCCGACCTGATGGCCGGCGAGCACGTGCCGTTCCTGGCCGCGCTGCGCTACAAGCTGTCCGGACTGAAGAAGCGCGCCGACTGGGAGCACGTCTGGGACCTACAGCGCCAGGAGGATGCCGCACCCGAGTTCTCGGATAACCCGGAGGTGAAGACCAAGCGGCAGATTCGGGATGCGATCCCGGTCCCGCCGAAGTACACCTCGGCAGACTTCGTCAAGCCGTCGTACTGGCGGGCGCGCGGCAAGCTCGACGTGCCCAAGGAGCGGTTCATCTCCTACTCCTCCACGGGCTCGGGCAGTCCTGGCCTGTACGGCTGGGCGGGCTGGGACCACCGGGAGCAGGCGCAGGCGCTGGCCACCTACTTCACCAACCAGCCGCTGTCCACCGAGGAGATCGCCCCGTTCCTGGCGGGCCTGCTGGAGCTGCAGCCGTGGCTGCGGCAGTGGCACCACGAGTTCGACGTGATGTACAGCGGCTCCCCGGCCGACTTCTTCGCGGGCTACCGGCAGCAGATCCAGGACGAGCACGGCTTGACTGACGAGGCTCTGCGGGACTGGAAGCCGCCCGCAGCTGCTCGCGGGCGCCGTACCGCGAAGAAGTAGCTAGGTAGACGCGGGCAGGACGACCCGGGCCCGGACGGATGGGTATCGGGCGCGTCCTCGGCCTCGGGCACATGGGTAGACAGAGACGTACGGCGCGGCGGAAACGAAGGAGAGCGGGACAGTCCATGGCAGAGCAGCCCCTCCTGAAGGATGTCATCGACATCAAGGAGTCCATCTCCACCTCGGACTTCGTGCTGAGCCTCGCCGAGGCGGTGACGCCGGAGGGGGCCGGACATGCCCTCGAGGACTACGTCGTCACCGACCGGCTGCTGGAGAACTTCGACGAGGCGCTCGGGCTGATCAAGTCCGCTCTCGACGGGCACACCTCCAAGGCCGCTTACCTGCATGGCTCGTTCGGTTCCGGTAAGTCGCACTTCATGGCGGTGTTGTACGCCCTGCTCAGCGGGAACCGGGCGGCCGCGCGCGGGAGGAGTTCGACTCCCTGCTCACCACACATGAGTGGCTGAAGTCCGAGGGCAAGCAGTTCCTGCTCGTGCCGTACCACATGCTCGGCGCCAAGGCCTTGGAGCAGCGGGTGCTGGGCGGCTACGTCAGCCACGTCAGAAAGCTGCATCCGGAGGCGCCGATCCCGCAGGTGTATCGGACCGACGCGCTGTTCACCGACATCCGGGCGATGCGCGCCCGGTTGGGCGACGCGGCGGTCATCAGCGGGCTCGGCTCCGGCGACGGGGCGGTGGATGAGGACGACGAGTGGGGCGAGTCGTTCGCCTGGACGCCCGCGCTGCTGGACGCGGCTCTGTCCGCCGAGGAGACGCACGACGGCGACACGCCACTGGACCTGGTGCACCCGAGCACCCCGACCGAGCTGCGGGCCAAGCTCGTGCAGGATGCGAGCACCAACCTGCTGCCCGGGTTCGCCAAGAACGCGGCCGAGGATGAGCACGGATTCATCTCCCTGGACGCCGGCCTGTCCGTCATCGCCGAGCACGCCAGGTCACTCGGCTACCACGGGCTGATCCTCTTCATGGACGAGCTGATCCTGTGGCTGGCGACGCTCATCCACGACCAGAAGTTCGTCGCTCGCGAAGCCAGCAAGATCACGAACTTTGTGGAGGGCGGGGATGCCCGGCGGGCCATCCCCATCGTGTCGTTCATCGCCCGCCAGCGCGACCTGCGTGAGCTGGTCGGAGAGGCGGTGTCGGGCGCGGCGGAGGCGTCGATCCAGGACACGCTGAACCTCGCCTCGGGACGGTTCGACAAGATCACGCTGGAGGACCGCAACCTCCCGCAGGTCGCGCACGCCCGCCTGCTGAAGGCTAAGCCAGGCCAGCAGGCGCTCATCGACGCGGCGTTCGAGCGGACCAAGAAGGTCGGCCCGCAGGTGTGGGACACGCTGCTCGGCTCGGACTCCGGGACGACTGGAGCGGACGAGGAGTCGTTCCGGCTGACGTATCCCTTCTCGCCCGCCTTCATGGACACCCTGGTGCACATCTCCTCGGCGTTGCAGCGCTCCCGCACCGGTCTGAAGCTGATGGGCCAACTGCTCGCCGCCCGCCGGAACGACCTGCGGCTCGGGGACCTGATCCCGGTGGGCGACCTGTACCCGGTGATCGCCGACGGCGGGGACAAGCCTTTCTCCGACAGCTTGAAGGTGGTCTTCGATGCCGCCGACAAGCTGTACAAGACGAAGCTCCGCCCGTACCTGCTGACCTCCTACGACGTCACCGAGGATGACATCGAGCGGTACCTGCACCGGCCGGAGACCATCACCGACTCTGTTCTGGCCCAGCGCTGCCGGTCGTTCGTCGGCGACAACCGGCTGATCTGCACGCTGCTGCTTTCAGCGCTCGCGCCCAGCGTGCCTGCGCTCAGCGACTTGACGAACCGCCGGCTGGGTGCGCTCAACCACGGCTCGGTGACGGCGCCGATCCCGGGCAGCGAGGTCGGCATCATCAAGAGCAAGGTGACCGAGTGGGCCGCCCGCTTCCCTGAGATCAAGGAGACCGGCAGCGGGATCAACGCGGGGGTGCGGCTGGAGTTGTCCGGCGTCGACGTCGACTCGGTTCTCGCCAACGCGGCCGTCAACGACAATCCCGGTAACCGGATGACGCTCGCCAAGCGGCTGCTCGCCGAGGAGCTGGGCGTGGACCGCTCCGATGGCAGGCTCGGCGCTGACGACCTGAACCTCGTGTGGCGCGGTTCCAACCGCTCGGTGGAGGTGATCTTCGGCAACATCGCCGACGAGGACGACCTGGGCGACCACGAGCTGCAGCCGCAAATGGAAGGTCGGTGGCGGATCGTCGTCGACCTGCCCTTCGACGAGGGTGCCTACGGTCCCGTCGACGACGTCAACCGCATGCGTGCCCTGCGGGAGCGCCAAGGCGAGCCCGCCCGCACGGTCGCGTGGGTGCCCGCGCATCTGTCCGCCCAGCGGTTCGCGGACTTCCGCAGGCTCCTGGTCATCGACAAGGCGCTCGCCGACGACCACCGGTTCGCCACGCAGTACGCCGCCCATCTCAACGCCGACAACCGGGCCCGGCCAAGGGATTGCTGGAGACCCAGCGCGGAGCCCTGCTCAAGCAGGTGAAGACGGCTTTCAAAGCGGCGTACGGCCTGGCGGACAAGAAGGCGTCCGACGTCGAGCTGGGCTTCGACGACCACCTCGTGGCGCTGCCCGACATCGGCGGCCTGACTCTGCCGTTCGGTACACCGCTGCGCGAGGCCGTCCGGGACATCGCGGGCAAGCTGCTCGCCCACCAGTTCCCCGCCCACCCGGTCCTCGACAGGCACAGCCCGGGCGTCGCGGTGAAGCTGGCTGACGCTCGGACCGTCTTCGCCCACGTCCGGGCCGCGGCCGAGTCCCGTGACGGGCGGGCCGAGATCCCCGACAAGGACCGCAAGCTGATGGAGCGGGTGGCCGAACCGCTCGAGCTCGGGCAGCAGAAGGAGGCGTACTTCGCGCTGTCCACCCGCTGGGCCGACCACTTCCGGCGGATGGCGCAGGCGGAGGGCGTTACCGGGGACCTCAGCCTGATCACCCTCGTCGGTTGGACGGACGAGCCGGAGCGGCGCGGGCTGGAGCCGTTCCTGGCCAACCTGGTCGTTGCCGCGTTCGCGGAGATGGACGACCGGGTATGGGTGCGCGGCGGGGTCCCGCTCGACCCGGCGCCCGAGCTGTCGCAGATCAAACCGGGTGACGCGCTGCGCAGCCAGCCGCTGCCGAGCGAGGACGACTGGATCGAGGCCCGGCAGCGGTACGAGACCATCTTCGGAAGCAAGGCGCCGACACTGCGGCGCGGACGGATGGTCAACCAGTTCGCCCGGCAGATCGCCGAGAGCGCCCGCGCCTACCGGGAACAGGCGACGGAACTGGTCCGCCGGCTGGAGGCGCACGCCACGTTCCTCGCCTTGGATGAGACCGATGAGAAGGGTCGCCTCGCCCTGGCTCGGCGCGCGCGTGACCTGTTGGAGACGCTGACGGCCACCGGAGGGGGCTCGGGAGGGGCGAGCGGAGCGAAGAAGACCATCGAGGCGCTGGCCCATTTCGACCTCGGGCAGGTGAGCGCCGACCGGTACGGGACCTGTGTCAAGCGGGCGCACGATGTTGCTCAGGCGCTGGCCGCGGCGGCCTGGGACACGCTGGAGCTGGCCGAGGGGCAGGGCGCCGAAGGTCAGGCGCTGCTGCAGTCCTTGCGCGGGGTGGCGCAGGCCGACCAGTTGACGGCCGACCTCATCGAGGCCCTGGCCGAGACGCGCCGCGAGGTCACCGCGCTGGTCAAGCGCAACCAGCTTCCGCCCGTTCCCCCGGTCGCGCCCCCGCCTCCCCCACCGGGCCGAACTGCAGGAGAGGTGGACCTGGATACGTCGTCGAGTCACCCGCGCGTACCCGGAACTACCGGGCAGGGCACAGGAACCGGATCCGGAACCGCCTCCGAGACCGGGGTCGGCGTCCCCGGCCCCGGAGGGGAGCAGCCGGTGCGCAAGAAGCGCACGACGGCTGCCAAGGCGGCCGCCGACCTGCGCGCGGAGCTGGCCGACCTGGCGGCGCGAAACCCCGGCGCCACCATCGAGATCACCTGGCGGGTCGTGGACTGATGAGTACAGCAACCACCACGGCGGTCACCGGCGGGACCGCGGGCATGATGCGGCTGACCACCGCGACGGTCGCCCAGTTCCTGTCCTCCCAGACGTCGCTGGCCGACTCCCTGACCGGCGACGGGCGGCGACGGGTCGTGCTGCTGCGCTCGACACCCCAGTGGGACGGGCCCGGGGAGCTGGCCTGGGGAGAGGGGCGGCGGGCCCGGATCGCGGCGGCCCCCTCCCCGCTGGCCGTGCACGAACTGGTGCTCGACCATCTGGCGGAGCAGGCCGCGGGACCGGCGGTCCTGGTGGTGCTGACCGACCGGGAGCAGAGCGAGCTCGACCCGGCGATCCTCGCCCGCACACACAAGCAGCGCATCGAGACCGTCGACGGCTGGGATGTCGTGCGGGAGGCGTTCGGCGCCGAGCAGGTCGACCCGCGCCTGCGGGCCGACGGCTGGGCCGCTGAGGCGCTGCTGGACGCCACCCCGCCGGGCGGCTGGCCGCCGCTCGCCGGCGGGGTGCTGTCGCGTCGTACCGCGCTGTCGGCGCTCGCGCTGCG
>NZ_CDRNDK010000222.1:0-10314 GCF_977012225.1 Planomonospora algeriensis
TAAAGTCCCGACACCACCGGCGATCCCGAGCCTTCGAAAGAGCCGTGAAAGCGCCTCGGAACACCTCGGAGCGCCCCGACAGAGCGGGGAGCACGGAGCGAGAGGCGTGATCACCGGGAACCGGAACGGTGACCGGATGCGATCCACTGCCCGTGTCTCCTACAGGGAGGAGGGAATCACCTCCCTCACCGACGCCCAGCGTGAGCCACTGCCCCGTGCCGCCTGCGGAGAGGAGGGGGATCCGGCCGCTCTGGGGAGGCTCTTCGCACCGGCGACCATCACGGCTCGGTTCCGGCAGGTGTTTACGCCGTGAACACTCCGCAGAGCGCGTCAACGGGGGATCGTGCCCGCTGTACAGAAGCCTCGGAAAGACACCACAGGCGCAGCCGTCCGGCCGAGAACATGAGGCGGCGGTCGGCAGTCGCCGCCCCGCAGAAGGAAATTTGCTGTTTCGGCAAAACTATTTGTCGAAAACGCGGCCAGCGCCGCATAGTGCGAGACGGGGGCGGCGGTGACCGCGTCCTGATACGGAGACACACAGGAGGTCATGCTGATGGCAGACGACACCGTCTCGGACGAGCAGCTCTGGGACGCCCGCTACAGCGAGAGCGACCGGATCTGGAGCGGGAAACCCAACGCCGCGCTGGTCCGTGAGATCACCGACCTGGAGCCGGGCCGTGCCCTGGACCTGGGCTGCGGTGAGGGGGGCGACACGATCTGGCTCGCGCAGCGGGGCTGGCGCGTCACCGCCGTCGACATCTCCAGTGTCGCCCTCGACCGTGCGGCCCGGCACGCGGCGGAGGCGGGTGTCGCCGACCGCATCGACTGGCAGCGGCACGATCTGGGCGCGTCCTTCCCCGATGGCGCCTTCGACCTCGTCTCCGCGTGCTTCCTGCATTCGCACGGCGACATGCCCCGGGAGAAGATCCTGCGGACCGCCGCCTCGGCCGTCGCCCCCGGCGGGACACTACTCGTCGTCGGGCACGCGGGGCCGCCGCCCTGGGAACGGCACGATCACCACCACGTGGACCTCCCCACGCCGCAGGAGGTCCTCGAGTCCCTAGATCTCCCGGACGGGCAGTGGGAGGTGCAGCGTTGCGAGGAGCACGAGCGGATCCAGACCGGCCCCGACGGGCAACCCGCCACCCGTACGGACAACACCCTCAAAGTCCGCCGCTTGAACGCCCGGGAAGAACCGTCTTGACGTGCTCCCGGGCCTGAGGAGCGGGACATCGGCCCCGCTCCGGTAGCCGGTCGGGCCCATCCGAATGGGACTACGCCTCCCGTACGCTCGACCAGGCCGGGAAGAGCCGCGGCCCGTGAGACCGTGAACGTCGGCTCTGTCGTCGGCCGTCCGCGAGGCGGAGCCGTGCCGGCTGTGCCCGCCCTTCCTGCCGACCGGCCGTGGCACTCTCCCCGGCGTCGACCGGGGAGAGCGCGTCACGCGGCGCAGTTGATGTAGACGGGGCGGTGGCCGCCGTCACTGCCGGCCTCGACGCGGGCCAGCATCGCGGCCTGACGGCGGTTGCCGACCATGACGATGGCCAGCGCCTGGGCCGCGGCGAGCTGGCGGGCCAGGATCGCGTCGGCGCGGGGGCGCAGGTCGAGCGGGAGTGGGCCGAGGCCCTCGGGGGGCGACCAGGGGTCGACCGGGGCGATTTCACGGGCGCGGTGATCACCGGAGAGCATCGCCTCGGTGGCGGCCACGTCCATCTCCAGTGCGTCGAGCGCGGCGGACCAGGCCGTACGCCACTCGCCGGGCCTGGACGGCTGGGCTGCCATGGGTCACGCGACCCTGGCTGCGGCGCCGACGGTGGCCCCGGACGCGGCGGTGCGCCAGGCGTCGCGCAACGGTTCGACCAGGGCGCGGCAGGAGGCCACCTGGGCGGCGTCGCGGCGCACGTTGGCCTGGATGAGCTGGGTGAGCAGGAAGCCGTAGAGTTCGGACAGGCCCCTGGCACCGTCCCAGGCGTCCATCTTCAGCGAGGAACGCAGCTCGATGACGATCTCCTGGGCGTGCTGGAGCTGGGTGGAGGCGGTCTCCCGGTCCCCCCGGCCCAGGGCCTCTTCGGCCTTGACCAGGTCGAGGACGAGCCGGTCGTAGAGCATGACGAGCAGCTTGCCGGGGGAGGCGGTGGTGACCGCGTCAGCCATGTACCGGGCCCGCATGGAGGGGTTGTTCATCTCACGATCCGTTCTCGATCTGGGGCAGGCTGGCGATCTGCCCGGCCAGCCAGCTCGACTGCTGGTTCATCTTGCCGAGCGCGACCTCGAGGTTGGTGAACTGCTTGCGCAGCGCCTCCTCGCGCCTCTCCAGGCGCAGGTTCCAGGCGTCGATCCGCTTCTTGTAGTCGGTGAGCAGGCTCTCACCGCCCTTGATGGCCGAGGTGATGGTGGTGGTGCTGTTGTTGACGATGATGGTGAGCTTCTCGGCCAGCCCCATCACCTGCGTCACTTCGGTCTTGGGGACGGGGTTGCCCTGCGCGTCGACTCTGGCCTCGAGCACCGGGTCCTTGGCCGTCACCGCACTTTTGACCTTGTCGGGGTCGGCGGCGTAGGCCTTGAGGAACGTGTCCTTGCTGAAGGCGAGCTTGCCGGCCTTGTCGAGCTGGACGCCGATCTGCGCGAAGCTTCCGTAACCTTCCTGCCCGTAGCCCACCTGGCTGAGGATGGTCTGGGCCACCTGGCGGACGGCGAAGTTGCCCGTGAGCGGCTGCTTCGTCTTCGCGGTGGAGTTGTAGGCCGTCTGGCTGCCGATCTCACTGAGCACGGCGTTGGCGGCGTCGACGAAGGCCTGCATCTTGCTCGCGACGGCGTCGCTGTCGGGTGAGCTGGTGACCGTGACGCCGGTCTCGACCTTGTTCGCCGTGAGGGTCACGCCCTGCATGACGCCGGTGAAGGAGTTGCTGCCGCTGGTGACGGTGTAGGCGCCGGCGGTGCCCGCGCCCACGGTGATCTTCGCGTCCTGCGCGGCGACCGCGATATTGGCGGTCCCGGCGAATCCGGTGCGCGTGGCGGTGGGACCCACCGCCAGGCCGGTGACGCTGATGGTATTTGCGCTGACCGGGTCGGCGCCGTTCCCGCTGGCCTGGGTGTGGAAGACCTCCAGCGTGGTGGCCCCGTTGGTGGCGGTGGTGACCTTGGCTTTGACGCCGCTGATGCCCGCGTTGTTGATCGCGGTGGCCACGTCCTGGGCGGTGGCGACCCCGCCGGCTCCGGTCGGGGTGACCGCGACGTCGACCTGGCTGCCGCCGCCGACCGTGATGCCGACGCTGGTGGCGCCGTCGGCCAGCGCCGAGGTGGCGGCGGTGGCGAAGGTGGACGTGGCACGGGCGACGCCGACGAGTTCGAAGGCGGCGGCCATACCCGTCTTGGTGGAGGTGAGCTGGAGGACCGTCCCCTGGTCGGTGGTGACGACCGCGGCGCGCACGTCCAGCTTCTTGGCGTTGATGGCGTCGGCGAGGCCCTGGGGGGTGTTCTTGTCGGCGGCGAGCGCGATGTCGACCGGGTCACCGGTGCCGATCTTGATGCTGACGCCGGTGATGGGCGGGACGTCGCCGTCGGTGGCCAGCACCGGGGTCGTGGCGGAGGCGAAGGAGACGGTCCGGACCTGCGCCTGGGCGAGGCGGTCGACGTCGAACTTCAGGGTCGCCGCGGCGGCGCCCGTGGTCCCGACGGCGGTGACGGCGGCCGAAGAGGAGGACGCCTTGGATCCGGTCCAGGTGGCATCGGCGAACATCGCCTCGGCGGCGGTCTTGAGCGCGGCCAGCCTGGTGTTGATCGACTGGTAGGAGCTCTGGACCTTCTCCTGAGCGGTGACCTTGGTCCTGAGCTGGGTCTGCGGGGCCGCCTCCACCTGCATGAGCTGGGAGATCAGGCTGCTGGTGCTCAGGCCGCTGACGAGTCCGTCGATGCTGTTGGTCATGTACGCGGATCCTCTCTTCGTGTCCCGCTCCGTCACGCGGGTCCTCACGTCCGCTCTGCCAGGCCGACGTGCCGGACAGGCGGAAGGGCGGCCGGCGGATCACGCCGGCCGCCCTTCCGTGGAGATGCCTCTCACCAGCGGGTGCCCTCAGGCACCTGCGGTGATTAGCCCAGGAGCTTCAGGACGGACTGAGGCGCCTGGTTGGCCTGGGCCAGCATCGAGGTGCCGGCCTGGCTCAGGATCTGGTTGCGGGTGAAGGCCACCATCTCCTGGGCCATGTCGGTGTCACGGATGCGCGACTCCGAGGCCGACAGGTTCTCGATCGCCACGTTCAGGTTGTTGATCGTGTGCTCGAACCGGTTCTGGTAGGCACCCAGCTTGGCCCGGGTGTCGGAGACCTTCTCGATGGCGCTGTCGATGTCGTCGATCGCGTTCTGCGCCGCCGTGGAGTCGGTCAGGTTCACGCCGCTCAGGCCCAGGTTGCCGGTGTCCATCGCGGCGATCTGGACGTTGATCCGCTCGTCGCCGTTGTTGTTGGCGCCGACCTGGAACACACCACCCGAACCGGTGGCCAAGGTCACGTCCTCCGCTACCACGGTGGTGCCGAGGGCCGCACCGTCAGCCTTGGTGATCTCAAAGGCGTTCTTGCCGGTGAAGGAGAACTGCACGCCGGCGCCGTTGGGGTCGACCTTCGACTGGAAGCTGACCTCGTCGCCGTCGCCGCCGATGTCGGTCAGTGCCTTCTTGATGCCCGCGTTGACGGCGTCAACGAAGGCCTCGGGGGTGGTGTAGGTGGCGCCGCTCGCCCCCGGCAGGTCACGGTGACCGTCTGGACGCTGCCGTTGATCTCGGTCTCGACCGCGAACTGGTTCTCGCTCGCAGTCCCGCTGACCGTCTTGGTGCTGAACGCCGCCGCAGCGGTGGGGGCGGTCTGGAACTGCGCGCCGTAGCTGCCGTCCAGCAGCTTCTGGGTGCCGAACGAGGTGGTCTCGGCGATCCGGTTGAGCTCGGTCTTGAGCTCGCCGAACTCCTTGTTCGCCGCCTTCACCGCGTTGGCGTCCTGGGAGCCGCCGTTGGAGGCCTGGACAGCGAGGTCACGCATGCGCTGAAGGATCGAGTGCGTCTCGGTGAGCGCACCTTCAGCGGTCTGCACGACCGAGACACCGTCCTGAGCGTTGCGGACGGCGACCTTCAGACCACCGGTCTGGGCGCGCAGGCCCTCGCTGATGGACAGGCCGGCCGCGTCGTCCGCGGCCCGGTTGATGCGGAAGCCGCTGGAGAGCTTCTCAAGAGACTTCGACATCGCCCCGTCGTTGACCGACAGGTTCCGGTAGGCGTTCATGGCGCCGATGTTCTGGTTGATACGCAGACCCATGATGTTCTCTCCTTGACTGGGTTCTTGCCGGTCCATCCGTGGCCCGGGCTGCCGTTCTCATCGGCGGCGGTCCGGGATGCTGAAGGTTTCTCCGCAGGTTTTTTCGGTTTACTCCGGCCGCGTGTTCTCAGCCCTCGTACGGCAGGCCGGAGCGCGGGTGGAACGCAGGCCGTACGGGGAGTTCGGGGAGTCGTGCAGGCCGTGAAACGGACCGCGGCCAGGTCCGCGACAGGGCCGCAGGAGTCCGGAAGGGCGCGCGGGCTCAGGCGATGCGGGCGACCGGGGCGCCGAGGGCGTCGGTCAGGGCCAGGCGGCTGCGCAGGTCGCCCTTGGCTGCGATCTCGGCGTAGTAGGCGGTGCGGCGCTTGGCGACGCAGCCGTCGGGGCGCTCGGGGCTCTTGACCATGGTCGGCTCGAGCTGGGCGTTCATGCCGTCGCGCAGCAGCACCAGGGCCTCGGCGCGCAGCTGGGAGACGCGGGACTCGGTCACGCCGAGCTCGGTGGCGATCTCCGCCATCGGCCGCTCCTCGAGGAAGTAGCGGGTGACGACGAGTCGCAGGCGCTCGGGCAGCGAGTCGATCGCGTGGGTCAGGTAGCCGAGGCGCTCGCGGTGGAGCAGCAGCTCCTCGGGGCCGGCGGTCTGCTCCTGGACCATGTCCTCGGCGGTGCCGGGGGCGAAGCCCTGCAGGCTCAGCACGACGGCGCGCTGCACGTCCTCCTCGATGGAGTCGACCTCTTCCTCGGCGACGCCCAGGGCGGCGGCGAGCTCGCGGTTGGTCGGGGTGCGGCCGAGGGAGCCGCTGAGCTGCTGGCGGACGGCGTCGAGCTGGCGGGCCCGGCTGCGCACCGAGCGGCTGGCCCAGTCGAGGCCGCGCAGCTCGTCGACGAGGGCGCCGCGGATGCGGACGGCGGCGAAGCGGCCGAAGGGGGTGCCGCGCTCGGGGTCGAAGGACTGGGCGGCGGCGGCCAGGGCGGCCAGACCGGCGGAGGTGAGGTCGTCACGGTTGACGTGGGAGGGGACCCGCATGAGCGTCTCGCGGACGATGTGGCCCACCAGCGGCAGGTGCTCGCGGACCAGGTTCTCGATCTCGCGGCTGACGGTGGTCGTGGTGCCCTGGGTCCTCACGTGCAGCCCTTTCGTGACGATGTGCTGAGAAGTGGTACATCCGGCGTGTTCGGTGCCGATATGAAGAGGAAACAGGCACAAAGAGGTAGGAACCGGTTGCTTTCGGTTGCTGAACGGTTGCGGAAACTCACTTCTCGTCATGGAGCGAGCACGGGCGGTCATGGTTCGCGCGCCCGGCGGGGAAGTCCTCAGGCCGGGCCGTTCACTGCCGACGGGGTCCGGTGAGGAAGCGCGCCGCCCAGGCGCCCCCTACGACTGAGAAGGCGGGACGGATGAGTTTGGCCGATCTGTCGAGCACACTGTGGCGAGTCCGCGAGATGCTGGATCTCCTGCTGTTCAAGCTCGAAGAGGAGCAACTCGTACTGGCGGCGGGCAAGACGCGCTGGCTGCCGCACGCCACCCGTGAGGTGGAGATGGTGCTGGAGCAGATCCGCCGGGCCGAGGTCCTGCGCGCGACCCAGGTCGACGAGGTGGCCGCCGAGCTCGGCCTGCCGCCCGCACCCAGCCTGTCCGCTCTGGCCGAGGCCGCCGGCGGCCCGTGGGCCGAGCTGTTCACCCAGCACCGGACCGCGTTCCTGACGCTGACCGCCGAGATCACCGCGCTCGCCGAGGCCAACCGCGAGCTGCTCACCGTCGGGTCGCGCGCGGTCCACGAGGCGCTGATGAACGTCACCGGTTCCGTGTCGACCTACGGCCGTTCCGGCGAGACCATCGGCGGCGGCCGTTCCTCACGACTTGTCAACGAGGCGATGTAGCAGATGAGCACCTTCTCCGGAATCTCCACCGCGCTGAGCGCCCTGTACGCCCAGCGCCAGGCGCTCGACGTCAACGGCCAGAACATCGCCAACGCCAACACCGAGGGCTACACCCGCCAGCGGGTCGACCTGAACTCGGTCGGCGGGGCGGTCACCCCCGCCCTCTACTCCGTCACCGACGGCCTGGGCACCGGCGTCACCGTGGCGGGCGTCACCCGCATGCGCGACGCCTTCCTGGAGTCGCGCGGGCAGATCGAGCACGCCAAGTTCGCGCAGCTCGCCGGGCAGGAGGAGATCCACCTCCGGATCGAAGAGGTCTTCAACGAGCCCAGCGACACCGGGATCCAGTCCCAGCTGTCCGACTACTGGAACGCCTGGCACGACGTCGTCAACCAGCCCGGCGACCTGGCCGCCCGCGCCCAGCTCCTGCAGCGCGGCGGCACCGTCGCCGACAGCCTGCGCAGCGGCGACGACGCCCTCGACTCGCTGTGGAACAGCACGGCCGACCAGCTCGACTCCTATGTCACCGAGGTCAACACCGCCGCCGACACCGTCGCCCAGCTCAACAAGGCGATCGTGCGGGCCACCGCCGCGGGCCTGCCGGCCAGTGAGCTGGCCGACAAGCGCGACGGACTGGTGCTGCGGCTCGCCGAGCTCACCGGCGCCGTCTCCAAGTCCCTCGGCAACGGCGCGGTCGACGTCCACCTGGGCGGGGCCAAACTGGTCGACGGCGGCTCCGCCCGGGAGCTGCAGGTCGCCGGCGGCGGCTCGCTGCGCGACGTGATGGCCGACCCGGTCGCCAACGCGGTCGCGCTGCAGTGGAAGGACAGCGGCGCCGACGCCGGCGTCGCCTCCGGCCAGCTCGCCTCGTCGCTGCAGTCGCTCAACAAGGTCCTGCCGGAGTACGCCGCCAAGCTCGACGAGGTCGCGGCGAAGCTCGCCTCGACCGTCAACACCCAGCACGTCAAGGGCTACGATCTGAACGGCGCCGCGGGTGGGGACTTCTATACCCCCGTGACCGGCACCGTGATCACGGCCGCCACGATCACGGTGGGCGTCACCGACCCTGCGAAGGTGGCGGTCTCGTCCGTGCCGCCGAAGGTCGAGACCGACCCGATCACCGGGGTGGTGCTACCCCCCAAGGGCAACCTCGACGCCGGCAACGCCGACGTCCTGGCGACTCTGGCCAAGGCCGACGGCGGTCCCGACCGGTTCTACCGCGAGACCGTGACCTCCCTGGGGGTCGCCTCCCAGTCCGCGCAGCGCCGGGCCACCATCCAGGCCGGCGTGACGCAGAACAACGACGCGCAGCGCGCCGCGCAGTCCGGGGTCAGCCTCGACGAGGAGATGGCGAACATGCTGCTCTACCAGCGCGCCTACCAGGCCGCCACGCAGATGATCAACACGATCAACGGCACTTTCGACTCCCTCTTCAGCATGATCCGGGGCTGATGACACATGACCTACATGCGCGTTACCGAGAGTTCCATCTCCACCAGGGTGCTCAACAACCTGCAGGGCAACATCAACCGGCTGGGCGACATCCAGGAGAAGCTGTCGGGCGGCAAGCAGCTCTCCCGGCCCTCCGACTCGCCCACCGGCACCACCTCGGCCCTGTCCCTGCGCAGCGAGATCCGCATACAGGAGCAGTACACCCGCAACACCGATGACGGCCTCGGCTGGCTGGGCACCATCGACACCGCGCTGACCAGTGCGAACAGCCAGGTCAACCGGGCCAGGGAACTGGTGCTGCAGGGCATGTCCTCCGGTGCGGGCGGCTCGGTCAGCGCGCGCACCGCGCTGGCCTCCGAGATCGAGAACATCCGTGACGCGCTGATCGGCATCGCCAACACCACCTACCTGGGCCGGCCGGTCTTCGGCGGCGCCGCCTCCGGCTCGGTGGCGTACGAGAAGGACGGCACCTACAACGGCCAGGGCGGCGAGGTGCTCCGCACCATCGGGGACAACACCAAGGTCGCGGTCAACTCCGACGGCGAGAAGGTCTTCGGTAAGGACGACAACCAGCTCTTCAAAGTGTTGACCGACATCGCCGACCATCTCAAGAACAGCCCGGGGGGCCTCGGTGACGACCTCACCCGCCTCGACACGAGCATCAAGAGCATGCAGACCGAGGTCGCCGACGTCGGTGCTCGTTACAATCGCGTGACACAGATGCGCGACACGGCCGACACCCGGATCCTGAGCCTCAAGACCCAGCTGTCCGACATCGAAGACATCGACCTACCCCAGACGATCATGGAGTTGACCCTGCAGCAGACCGCCTACCAGGCGGCGCTGGCGGCGACGGCCAAGGTCGTGCAGCCCTCACTCGTGGACTTCCTGAAATGATCTCTGTAGAGGACCGCCCGATGAACGCAGACACCGCGGCCCCGGTGGACACCACCGGCGGCGAGCTGCCGACGATCGAGTTCGTCTGCCCGATGCCGGGCTTCGCCGACAACCGCCGGTTCGTGCTCGTGCGCGTCGACGAGGACGGCGTGCTGTACTCCCTGCGTTCACTGGACGACCCGGCCCTGCGCTTCCTCGTCATCTCGCCGAACCCGTTCTTCCCGGGCTACGAACCCGAGATCGACGACGCGACCCTGGCGATGCTCGGCGCGGGCCAGACCTCGAACCTGCTCGTCCTGCTCATCGTCACGGCGCCGGGCTCCATCACCGAGGCGACGGCCAATCTGCTGGCCCCGATCGTGGTGGACACCGCCACCCGCCGGGCGGTTCAGACCGTGCTGAGCGGCTCGGACCTGCCGGTCCGGGCTCCCCTGGTATCCGTCTGAGATCGGTTAGGCTGCCGATACACCCCCGGTGAGAGAAGGAGCCGCACGTGCTGGTGCTGACCCGCCGCTCGGGGGAGAGCCTGATGATCGGTGACGACGTCGTCGTCACCGTGCTCGACGTCCGGGGAGACGTGGTCCGGATCGGCATCCGCGCGCCGCGCTCGGTGCCGGTGCACCGCGAGGAGATCTTCCGGGAGCTGCAGGCCGTCAACCGCGAGGCCGCCTCACCCAACGAGGACGCCCTGGCCGCGCTCCGTCGCATGCTCCGCCCCGGAGGCCCCGCAGGTCCCGCCGGACCCGGTGGGGCCGAGGGCGCCGGCGGCGAGGAGACCGGCGGC
>NZ_CDRNDK010000223.1:0-10266 GCF_977012225.1 Planomonospora algeriensis
GTCCGGCGGCGGGATCAGCCCCAGGTGGTGCCAGGCCGCGGCCGTCGCCACCCGGCCGCGGGGGGTGCGGGCCAGCAGGCCCTGCCGTACCAGGAACGGCTCGGCGACCACCTCCACCGTCTCCGGCTCCTCCCCCACCGCGACCGCCAGGGTGGACAGGCCGACCGGCCCGCCGCCGAACCTGCGCAGCAGCACGTCCAGCACCGCCCGGTCCAGCCGGTCCAGTCCTTGGGCGTCGACCTCGTAGAGGTTCAGCGCGGCCGCGGCGACCTCCCTGGTGATCACCCCGTCGGCGCGGACCTCGGCGAAGTCGCGCACCCGGCGCAGCAGCCGGTTGGCGATGCGGGGCGTGCCCCGCGAACGCCCGGCGATCTCGTGCGCCGCGTCCTCCGGGAGCTCCAGCCCGAGCAGCCGCGACGAGCGGTGCAGCACCTGCTCCAGCTCGGCGGTCTCGTAGAAGTCCATGTGCGCGACGAAGCCGAACCGGTCGCGCAGCGGCGCGGGCAGCAGCCCTGCCCGGGTGGTGGCCCCGACCAGGGTGAAGGGCGCGATCTCCAGCGGGATCGCGGTCGCGCCCGGCCCCTTGCCCACCACGATGTCGACCCGGAAGTCCTCCATCGCGAGGTAGAGCATCTCCTCGGCCGGGCGGGCCATCCGGTGGATCTCGTCGATGAACAGGACCTCGCCCTCCGACAGCGTCGAGAGGATCGCCGCCAGGTCGCCCGCCCGCTCCAGCGCCGGTCCGGAGGTGATGCGGAGCGGCACCCCCAGCTCGGTCGCGATGATCATCGACAGGGTCGTCTTGCCGAGTCCCGGCGAGCCGCTCATCAGCACGTGGTCGGCGCCGCCCGCGGCGCAGCGCGCTGTGCAGCACCAGCGAGAGCTGCTCGCGCACCCGCGCCTGGCCGATGAACTCGTCCAGCCGCTTGGGCCGCAGCGCGGCCTCGATCAGCCGCTCGTCGCCCTCGGCCTCCGGCGACACCAGATCCCGGTCGGAACTCACCTCGGACCACCCTCGCTCATCGCACGCTCAGGGCGCGCAGCGCCGCCTTCAGCAACGCCGCGACCTGGGGGACGCGGCCCTCGGCCGCGTCGGCGTCGGCCTGCGGGCTCACCGCGGCGACCGCCTCGTCGGCGTCCTTGGCGGAGTATCCCAGCCCGATCAGCCCCGAGTGGACCTGGTCCCGCCAGGCCGGCGCGGCGGCGCGGCCGTTGAGGGCGGCGCTGACCGCCTCCTCCGGGGTGCCCAGCTTGTCCTTGAGGTCGACGATGATCCGCTGGGCGCCCTTGGGGCCCACTCCCGGCACCCGGGTCAGCGCCTTGACGTCGGCCGCGGCCACGGCCACCCGCAGCGCGTTGGGCGTGTGCACCGCCAGCATGGCCAGCGCCACCTTGGGGCCGACGCCGCTCGCGGCCTGCAGCATCTCGAAGACGCCGCGCTCGTCGTCGTCGGCGAAGCCGAACAGCGTGAGGGAGTCCTCGCGGACCACCAGCGAGGTGGCCAGGGCCGCCTCCTCCCCCACCCGCAGCGTCGCGAGCGTGCCCGGGGTGCAGTGCACCAGCACACCCACACCGCCGACCTCGACGACGGCCCTGTCATGCGCGAGCGAGGCCACCCGGCCCCGCACCGAGGCGATCACTTCGCGGTTCCTCTCGAGTGTCCGGCGCGGCCGCGGCCGCGGAAATAGGCCGCCGCGGTCGTGCCGGGGCCGGTCTTCGTCCTGGCCAGCGCCTCGGCCAGGCGGCTCTGCGCCCCGCCCCGCCAGACGTGGCAGATGGCGAGGGCGAGCGCGTCGGCCGCGTCGGCGGGCTTGGGCATCGCGTCGAGCCGCAGCAGCCTGGTCACCATGGTGCCGACCTGCTGCTTGTCGGCCGTGCCGCTGCCGGTGATGGCGGCCTTGACCTCCGACGGGGTGTGCAGCGCCACGGGGATGCCCCGCCGCGAGGCGCACAGGATCGCGACGGCCGAGGCCTGCGCCGTGCCCATCACGGTCCGGAGGTTGTGCTGGGCGAAGACCCGCTCCACGGCCACGGCGTCCGGCTCCAGCTCGTCGAGCCACTGCTCGATGCCGGCCTCGACGGCCACCAGGCGGGCGCCGATCTCCTCGTCGGCCGCCGTGCGCACGACTCCGACCTTCACCAGGTTCAGCGGCGCGCCGGGACGTCCCTCCACGGCTCCGAGCCCGCACCGGGTCAGCCCCGGATCGACTCCCATCACCCGCAGCTCGGGCAGACGCACCGACACCCCTCCCACCCGCCGAACACCTGTTCGGTGCCCGACTCTACCGCCTGGTCGCGCCCCGCGCACGGAGCCCGCCGCAAGGGCCCCGCCCATCGAGGACCCGGGGCCCGGGAACCGCCCCGCCCCGTTCCCGGCCCGCGGCCCGAGGATCGGTCGCCGCGTTCCCCTCCCGGCGGAGACCCCGCCCGGGGCCGCTCAGAGGTGCTGGGCGGCGGCCTCCTTCTCGTCGTCCCCGGCCGCCCTCTCCCGCAGCCGGTCCAGCCGGGCCATCACCGGCGTCGCCGTGACTCCGTGCAGCACCAGCGAGGCCAGCACGGTGAAGGCCACCACCGCCCAGAGCTCCTCGGCGGGCACGCCGAAGTCGGCGTGGCCGAGCGCGTAGGCCAGGTAGTACAGCGAGCCGATGCCCCGGATGCCGAAGAAGGCGATCACCCCGCCCTCGCGCGGGCCCGCCCGGCCGCGCAGCCCGGCCAGCCAGCCGGTCAGCGGCCGGACCACCAGCAGCAGCGCCAGCCCGGCCGCCGCACCCTGCCAGGTGAGCGCGGCCAGGCCCCCGGTCGCGATGAACCCGCCGAGCAGCAGGATCAGCCAGGCGGTGAGCAGCCGCTCGATCTGCTCGATGAACCCGTGGAGCACCCCGTTGTAGCCGTGGGTGCGCTCGGCGGCCCTGATCGTGCAGGCGGTCACGAACACCGCGATGAAGCCGTAGCCGCCCGCCAGCTCGGTGACGCCGTACGCCAGGAACGTCGCGGCCAGCGCGACGAAGCCGTCCCGGTGCTCGGCCAGCCGCAGGTCCGACACCTTCGCGCGGAAGAACAGGCGGCCGAGCAGCGTACCGGCCCCCAGCCCGCCCGCCACGCCCACCGCGACCTTGTAGAGCAGGTCGACCAGGATCCACTCGCCGGCCCATCCGGCGCCTCCGCCGGCCAGGGCCAGGGCGATCGCGGCGTAGACGAACGGGAAGGCCAGTCCGTCGTTGAGGCCGGCCTCGGAGGTGAGGGTGAAGCGCACCTCGTCGTCGGCCTTCTCCGAGTCGACCGGCTCACCGACCTGCACGTCGGAGGCGAGCACCGGGTCGGTCGGCGAGAGCACCGCGCCGAGCAGCAGCGCCGCGGCCCACGGCCAGTCCAGCAGGCCGTGCAGGACCAGTGCGACCGCCGCCACGCTCAGCGGCATCGTCCACGCCAGCAGGCGCCAGGTGGACCCCCAGCCGCGCCACCCGAAGGGCCGGTTGATCGCCAGCCCCGCGCCCATCAGCGAGATGATCACGCAGATCTCGGTGGCGTGCTCGGTGAAGGCCCGGTGCGCCACCGGGTCGGGGGCGGGCAGGTCGAGCGGGAGGAGGTAGAGGAGCGCCCCGCCGGCCAGGCACGCCAGCGGCAGCGAGAAGGGGCGCCGCCGGAGCACGCGCGGCAGCACGGCCGCGAGCAGGGCGCCGGCGCCCGCCAGCGCGAAGACCAGATCCGAGTTCGCCATGGTCCAGCCGAATTACCCGTACGGACGGGGGCAAACCTCGCAGAACGCGGGAAGGGCGCCGGAGACGGAGAGCGCCCCTCCGAAAGCGGAGGGGCGCCCGGCGGTCAGGCTTCGAGCTTCTCCATGACCTCGTCGGAGACGTCGAAGTTGGCCCACACGTTCTGCACGTCGTCGCTGTCCTCGAGCGCGTCGATCAGGCGGAAGACCTTGCGCGCGCCCTCCTCGTCCAGGGCGACGTTCATCGTCGGCATGAAGCTCGACTCCGCCGAGTCGTAGTCGATCCCGGCGTCCTGCAGGGCCTTGCGCACCGGGACGAGGTCACCGGCCTCGGAGACGACCTCGTAGGTGTCGCCCAGGTCGTTGACCTCCTCGGCGCCCGCGTCGAGGACCGCCGTCAGCACGTCGTCCTCCGACAGCCCGCCCTTGGGGACGATCACGACGCCCTTGCGGTTGAACATGTAGGACACCGAGCCGGGGTCGGCCAGGGAGCCGCCGTTGCGGGTCAGCGCGACCCGGACCTCGGAGGCGGCGCGGTTGCGGTTGTCGGTGAGGCACTCGATCAGCACCGCGACGCCGCCGGGGGCGTAGCCCTCGTACATGATGGTCTGCCAGTCGGCGCCGCCCGCCTCCAGGCCGCCGCCGCGCTTGCGCGCGCGCTCGATGTTGTCGATCGGGACGGAGCTCTTGCGCGCCTTGGTGATGGCGTCGTACAGCGTCGGGTTGCCGTCCGGGTCGGGACCACCGGTCCGGGCGGCGACCTCGATGTTCTTGATGAGCTTGGCGAACAGCTTGCCCCGCTTGGAGTCAAGCGCGGCCTTCTTGTGCTTCGTCGTCGCCCATTTGGAGTGGCCGGACATCGCCTAGAACTCCCTCACCATTTCAACAAAGTACGAATGCACGCCGGCGTCCCCGGTCAGCTCCGGATGGAAGGACGTGGCGAGCAGCGGCCCCTGGCGGACCGCGACGATCCTATCCCCAGGTTCGGCCCGGGCCAGCACCTCCACCGAGGAACCGACCGATTCCACCCAGGGGGCGCGGATGAACACCGCGCGCAGCGGGCCCCGGCCGGCGAAGTCGAGGTCGGCCTCGAAGGAGTCGACCTGGCGGCCGAAGGCGTTGCGGCGGACGGTCATGTCGATGCCGCCGAAGCTCTGCTGACCTGCGGCGCCGTCCTCGATCCGGTCGGCCAGCATGATCATCCCGGCGCAGGAGCCGTAGACGGGCATGCCGCCCGCGATGCGCGCCCGGACGGGTTCGAGCATGTCGAACGTGACCGCGAGCTTCCACATGGTCGTGGACTCCCCGCCGGGGACGACCAGTGCGTCGACGGTCTCCAGCTCCCCGGGGCGCCGTACGGTCACCGCCTTCGCGCCCGCCTCCTCCAGCGCGTGCACGTGCTCGCGCACGTCTCCCTGGAGGGCGAGCACACCGATCGTGGGCACAGGCATCCTTTCGTCCGGCTCGTCTGGTTCGCCCTACGAGCGTAACCGCTGCCGTCCGGTGCGCCGCCCGATCCGGCCGCCCGGGGCCGGCACCGGGCGGCCGGAGCCCGCGGCGGCGGGAGGAACCCTCAGAACGCGCCGGAGGCGGCACCCTGACGGATGCCGCCTCCGGGGAAGTCGCCCTCCGGGTGGCTACCAGCCGCGCTCGGCCAGGCGGTGCGGGACCGGGATGTCGTCGACGTTGATGCCGACCATGGCCTCGCCCAGGCCGCGGGAGACCTTGGCCACGACGTCCGGGTCGTCGTGGAACGTGGTGGCCTTGACGATGGCGGCGGCGCGCTGGGCCGGGTTGCCAGACTTGAAGATGCCCGAGCCGACGAACACGCCCTCGGCGCCGAGCTGCATCATCATCGCGGCGTCGGCGGGGGTGGCGATGCCGCCCGCGGTGAACAGCACGACGGGCAGCTTGCCGGTCCTGGCGACCTCGGCGACCAGTTCGTACGGCGCCTGCAGTTCCTTGGCCGCGACGTAGAGCTCGTCCTCGGGCAGGGAGGACAGGCGCCTGAGCTCGCCGCGGATCGTGCGCATGTGGGTGACGGCGTTGGAGACGTCGCCGGTGCCGGCCTCGCCCTTGGAGCGGATCATGGCCGCGCCCTCGGTGATGCGGCGCAGCGCCTCGCCCAGGTTGGTCGCACCGCAGACGAAGGGCACGGTGAACTGCCACTTGTCGATGTGGTTGGCGTAGTCGGCGGGGGTGAGCACCTCGGACTCGTCGATGTAGTCCACGCCCAGCGACTGCAGGACCTGGGCCTCGACGAAGTGGCCGATGCGGGCCTTGGCCATGACGGGGATCGAGACGGCCTCGATGATGCCGTCGATCATGTCGGGGTCGCTCATCCGGGAGACGCCGCCCTGGGCGCGGATGTCGGCGGGGACGCGCTCCAGCGCCATGACGGCGACGGCGCCCGCGTCCTCGGCGATCTTGGCCTGCTCGGCGTTGACGACGTCCATGATGACGCCGCCCTTGAGCATCTCGGCCATGCCGCGCTTCACCCGGGCGGTTCCGGTGATGGCGGTCTCGGTGACTTCGGGCGTGCTGCTGGACACGGTCTCTACCTCACGACGACTGGGGTTGCTGCGGACACGGGCCGCCCGCGGGGCGGCCACCACACGCTTCATCGTAGGCGCTGGCCCGCGTGTTCTCCCACACCACCCTGTCGCACTCCGGCGCCCGGCTTGGACACCCTGTACGGCTCGCCCGCGGGCGGGCGGCCCGCCGGGGGACGCGTCGGAGGACCGGCCGGGACCGGAGGGCGACGGGCCAGGGTCAGGGTCAGGGGGTGACCGGCCGGGACCGGGGAGCGGCGGGCACGGATCAGGGGGTGACCGGCCTGGGCGCGGCGAGGACGATCCAGACCTGGCCGGGGGCGAAGTTCATCGGCTCGCCGCTCTCGGTGGTGAAGACCGTGCCGTCCTCCTCCTTCGCCCGGCTCCACCGCGCCTTGAACGCCTGGCCGTCGCGCAGGACGACCGCCCGGCCCTTGCCGGTGGTGTGGACCAGGGGGGTGTAGCTCTGGTTCTTGTCGTGGAACTGCGAGCGCTCGGTCTTGGTGTACTGCACGACGATCGTGGGGGCGCCGAGCTGGCCGCCCTCGGCCGCCATGTCCTTCTCCCCGTCCTGCCAGATCAGCCACTTGCCGGCCTTCTCCGACCAGCCGAAGGTGAACCGGGCCGCGGGGTACTTCACGCTGTAGGTCTTGCGGGGCGTCCCGCCCTCGGCCGGGGCGTCGCCGAAGGTGAGGCCGATATCCTTGGCCCTGCTCGCCTTGGGCGCCGCGGCCAGCAGCTTCCTGGTGTCGGCGAACAGGTTGTAGGGGGCGTAGCGGCCGGGCTGGCGGAAGTAGGCCCCCGGGACGCGGCTGTCGGAGACGTCGAACAGCGATGCCTCGGCGATGAACGGGAGCATCTTGGTCTGCGCGCCGGAGTAGGCGAAGGCGGGCCTGCCGAACTGCGGGGCGAGGTGCAGGTCGGAGATCCGGGCGCTGCGCACGGGTCCGATCTTGGCCGGGATCTTCGAGGAGAAGACGGCGATCAGCCGGGTCAGCCCCGCCTCGACCTGCGTGACGTAGACGATGTCCGCGCTCTTGAGCCCGAGCTGGGGCTTGCCCGCCGAGGTGTTCTCGATCTTCGCGGCGAGGACCGGCCTGCGGGCCGCGCCGGGCAGCCCGGTGAACGGGTGGACCGGCTCCGGGGTCGGGGTGGGGGCCGGGGAGGCGGCGGCCGCCTGGGGGTTCCTGCCCGGAGCGGGCTCGTCGGACGAGCAGGCCGCGGCCGGCGCCACGACGGCCGCTCCGGCCAGGGTGACGGCGATCATCCGGGGTAGCCGCACGGTCATCTCCTCAGGTGGGCAAGAAATCGCCAAGAGCTTACCGGCGCCCGACTTGTCGGATGTTCCGCTTCTATAGCGATTTCATGTAGGCAGCCTGGGAGTCCCGGCCTGCGGGAACCGCCCCGGGATCCGGCTCACTCCGCCGCCAGGGCCTGCGGCGGGGCGTCGTCGATCTCGAAGAAATCCGGGTAGGCGGTGTGCCCGGCCAGCCGGAGCGTGCGGGCCAGCCAGCGGCGCTGGGCCGCCCGCGTCACGCCGACCGCGTTGTTGTAGAAGCGCCGGGCGTAGACGACCTTGGCGACCGCGGCGTCGAGCTCCTGCAGCAGCTCCGAACCGGCCGGGGTCTCGGCCGCCTTCTCCCGGAAGCGCTCCTGGTCGAGCACCGCCCGCAGCGCCCGCGACAGCTCGCTCTCGGCGTGCTCGCGCTCCTCCGGCCCCGCCGTACGGGCCTCGTGGGCGGCGGCGGCCAGCAGCAGGCTCGTCGCCGGGTCCAGGATCCGGGAGCCGGCCAGCTCCAGGCAGACCGCGGCCCGCCGTACCAGGGCGGCGTCCAGGGACTCGCGGGCCAGCTCCAGCCGGATGTGCAGGCGGTCCAGCCGGCCCGCCCGCCAGGAGACGTAGACGGCGGTGAGCACCACGATCACGCCCACCACCAGGATCGTCGTGGCCGTCACTGCGCGTCGTCCTCCTCGACTCCGGCCGGGACCGCCACCGTCTCGTAGACGCGGGCGACGTCGCGGGCGACCGTGGACCAGTCGTACTTCCACACGGCGGTGCGCGCCTCGTCCGAGAGCTTGGCGCGGCGCGCGGGGTCGTCCAGCAGCGCGGCGGCCTCGCGGGCGAGCGAGGCGGCGTTCCCCGTCTCGAACAGCGCCCCCGCCTGGCCCTCGTCGAGGACCTTGCGGAAGGCCGGGATGTCGCTGGCCAGGATCGCGGCCCCGGCCGACATCGCCTCGGTCAGCACGATCCCGAAGCTCTCCCCGCCCAGGTTGGGCGCGCAGAAGACGTCGACCGAGTGGTAGGCGCGGACCTTGTCCTCCTCGCTGACCATGCCCAGCAGCTCGACCCGGTCGTGGAAGGTGGCCGGCACCCGCTCCAGCACCTCGTCGGCGTCGCCGGGACCGGCGATGAGCAGGCGCAGCTCCGGCCGCTGGGGCGCCAGCAGCGCGAACGCCTCCAGCAGCACGGGCAGGCCCTTGCGGGGCTCGTCCATCCGGCCGAGGAAGCCGATCACCTCGCCGCCCGCCGCGCGCGGCAGCGGCTCGGCCTCGGTGTAGCGGCGGACCGTCACCCCGTTGGGGATCAGTACGGCGTCGCCGCCGATGAACTCCACCAGCGTCTTCCTGGCCGCGTCCGACACGGCGATCCTGGCGCTGATCTTCTCCAGCGCGCTCATGATCACCGGGGTGGCGACCGAGAAGGCGCGCGAGCGCCCGTAGGAGGCGTGGAAGGTCGCCACGATCGGCCCCCTGGCCACCCAGCAGGCCAGCAGGCCGACCGAGGGGATGAACGGCTCGTGCACGTGCAGGACGTCGAAGCGCCCGTCGCGCACCCAGCGGCGCACCCGGTTCGCCGACAGGAAGCCGAACGACATCCGCGCCACCGACCCGTTGAAGGAGACCGGGACCGGGCGGCCCACCGAGGTGACGTAGCCGGGCAGCTCCTCGTCGTCGGCGGCGGGGGCGATCACCGAGACCTGGTGGCCCTCCTCCATGAGCGCCTCGGTGAGGTCGCGGATGTGCACCTGGACCCCGCCCGGGACGTCCCAGGCGTAGGGGCAGACGATGCCGATCCTCATGCGCGGGGCTCCAGGTCCTCGAGCCAGAGGCGCTGGAGCATGTGCCAGTCCTGGGGGTGGGCGGAGATGCCCCGCTCGAAGGCGGCCGCCAGGCTCTGCATGGCCGCCGCCGTCCGCTCCTGGCGGGTGCCCTCGTCGGGGATCGCGATCTCCTCGTGGATGTCCAGGCCCCAGTCGCGCCCGTGGAAGTACGGGATGGCGGGCAGCAGCGCGGCGCCGGTGTGCACGGCCAGCAGGCCGGGCCCGGCGGGCATCCGGGTGGCGGAGCCGAAGAAGGAGACCTCGATCCCCCTGGCGGTCAGGTCGCGTTCGGCGGGCAGCGCGACCGCCCTGCCGGCCCGCAGCCGCTGCGCCAGCGTGCCGAAGTTCTGGCCGTCGCCGCCGGTCAGCGGGAGCACCTCCATGCCGAGGCCCTCGCGGAAGGCGGTGTAGCGGCGGAACAGCGACTCGGGCTTGAGCCGCTCGGCGACGGTCGTGAACGGGTGCCCCGAGCCGATGAGCCAGGCCCCCGCCTGGTCCCAGTTGCCCATGTGCGGCAGCGCGAGCACCACGCCGCGCCCCTTGTCCAGGTTCTCGAAGATCCGCTCCGCGCCGTCGACGCGGGTGCGCGCGACGATCTCCGCCTTCGGCACGGACGGGAGCCGGAAGACCTCGTGGAAGTAGCGGAAGTAGGAGCGCATGCCCTCGCGGCTCAGCGCGCGCACGGCCGGGTCGTCGGGCGAGGTCCCCCGGACCCGGGCCAGGTTCGCCTCCAGCCGGCGCACCGAGGGGCCCCGCCGCTTCCACAGGCGGTCGGCCGCGGCGTCGAAGGCCCGGCCGGTCAACCGCTCGGGCAGGTGCGGCACGAGCGCCCAGCCGGCGCCGAACCCGGCCGCGACCAGGCGGTCCTGCACGGACGGCTGGGACGGCCGGGAGGGCG
>NZ_CDRNDK010000224.1:0-10260 GCF_977012225.1 Planomonospora algeriensis
GCGATGACGTAGACCTCGGGGTGGCCGAAGAACCAGAACAGGTGCTGCCAGAGCATCGGCCCGCCCGTCACCGGGTCGAAGATGTGCGTGCCGAGCTTGCGGTCGGCGAACAGCGCCAGCAGCGCGGCGGCCAGCACCGGGAAGACCATCAGCACCAGCATCGAGGTGAGCAGCGTGTTCCAGGTGAAGATCGCCATCCGGAACATCGTCAGCCCCGGCGCACGCATGCAGATGATCGTGGTGATGAAGTTGACCGAGCCGAGGATGGTGCCCAGACCGGCCATGGTCAGCCCGGCGACCCACAGGTCGGCGCCGACCTGCGGGGTGAAGGTGTCGCTGGACAGCGTCGTGTAGGCCGTCCAGCCGAAGTCGCGCGCCGCCGTTGGTGAAGAAGCCGCTGACCGCGATGAGCCCGCCGAACAGGAACAGCCAGTAGCTGACCATGTTCAGCCGCGGGAACGCCACGTCGGGCGAGCCGATCTGCAGCGGCATGACCACGTTGGCGAACCCGGCGAACAGCGGGGTGGCGAACAGCAGCAGCATGACCGCGCCGTGCATGGTGAACAGCTGGTTGTACATCTGCTGGTGCACGATCTGCATGCCGGGCTGGGCGAGCTCCGCGCGGATGACGAGCGCCATGATCCCGCCGATCAGGAAGAACCCGAACGAGGTGATCAGGTAGAGGTAGCCGATGACCTTGTGGTCGGTGGAGGTCAGCCAGTGCACGACGACGGCGCCCCTGCGGCGCTTGACCGGGGCCAGCGGTGAGGTGAGCGGCTCCCCGGAGGGCTGTCTGTAGGTCGTCATCACTAGTCTCCACGTGGTCGGTGCCTCACCGGGGACCTGGGGGAACGCCGGCCCGCGGTCGCTCAGTGCGATCACCTAATTACCCCATGGAGTCACGCCGAATCTCGTCCTTCCCTCGTTCGGGATGGTCTGTACGGTTTCGGCGGGTCGCGGGCGAGCGGCCGGAGAACGTGACCGACCCCTCGCACCGGCGCCACGCGGTACGGCAGGCGGTACGGCAGGCGGAGTTCCTGCTCGACCGCGCGTGGGAACCGGCCCCCGCCCGACGGGCGGGGCGCTCGGCATGGACGGGCCGTCCGGGGGCACACCTCCCGCGTCGAGGAGACCGACCGGGAGGGAACATGTCGCGACCCGATGAGGACAAGCCGCTCGCCGACCGCAGGGAACGGCCCGAGGTGCACGACGAGCCGGACATCGCCGGGGAGGCCGCGCCGTCCGCGACGGACCCGGCCAACCAGCCCGAGGACGATCCGGACCGCCGGGTCTACGGGCAGGACGAGGGGTACGAGAGGCCGACCGAGGTGTGACGCCGGAGCCCGGCAGGGCCGGGAAGCAGGTGCAAAGGCCTCTCAGGGGTGGATCTCCCGCTTAGGGGACTGAGGTAATCAAGCGGGCATCCTGCGGAAAAGCCTTGTTCGGTGCGGTCGCGTCGGCCGTGCGCGCACCGCCGCGTTTGCGACCTTGTCGGTGGGAGAGTCCCGCCGCGGCACCGACCGGGGGACCGCCGCGACCGGCGACGACCCGTCGCCGGTCGGGCCCCTCGGTGCCGGTCCGCGGGTGCAGAGAGGAAACCGCCGATGAGCACAGTCCAGGAGACCGATGTCGTCGCCGTGCTGACGCACGACCACCGCGAGGTCGAGCAGATGTTCACCGAGCTGGAGCGGCTGAGCCCGAGCGACATGGAACGGCGCCGCCAGCTGACCGAGAAGGTCATCATCGAGCTGGTCCGCCACGCGGTCGCCGAGGAGGCGTACCTGTACCCGGCCGTCCGCAGGGCCGTGCCCGGCGGCGACCAGCTGGCCGACCGGGAGCTGGCCGAGCACGCCGAGGCCGAGAAGACCATGAAGAGGCTGGAGCAGACCGACGTCGCCGACCCCGGCCACGCGGCGCTGCTGAAGCAGCTGATGATGGAGATCCGGACCCACATCCGGGAGGAGGAGGACGAGCTCTTCCCCCAGCTGCGCGCGCACAGCGACGTCTCCCAGCTCGCCGAGCTGGGCCGGAAGGTCCAGGCGATCAAGAAGATCGCCCCCACGCGCCCGCACCCGGCCGCGCCGGACAAGCCTCCGGCCAACATGATGGTGGGGCCGCTGACCGGTCTGGTCGACCGGATGCGCGACGCGATCACCGGCCGGGGGAAGGACTAGCGTCCTCGGCCGGGCGCGGCCCCGCACCGCTCGCGGTCGCCGCGCCCGGCCGTACCCGCGGAGCCGTACCCGCGGAGCCGTACCGCGGGTCGGCCGCGGGTTCCGGCCGCTCCCCCGGCCGGGCTAGTCGTCGGAGGGCTCCTCCACGTCGTCGGGCGAGTCCGCCCCCGGCGGGTGCGGGTCCACCCAGACGCCGCCCTCGGAATCCCCTTCGGGCTGGGCGTCCGGCGACTGGGAGAGCGGGCTCTGCAGGTCCCGGCAGCCGCCGGCCGACATGGTCTCCGGGCCCTCCCCGGCGTCCGGATCGGATGTTCTCAGCTCCGGCATGACGTTCCCCCGTACGAATCGGTCGGTACGGCCGGGGCATCCCGGCCGCGGTGTTCCCCCAGGTCAGGTCATCAAAGCCGGACATACCCGCACGGCGGGGGGCCATGCGCCGCCCGGCGGGCGGAGGGCGGCCGAGGGGCTCCGTACGGGGGAACGCGGGGCCGCGGACCCGGTGCGACGGTTCAGCCCGCGGCGACGGTTCAGCCCGCGGCGACGGACCGGTCGACGGCGCCGGGGGACAGCACGTGGTCGACGACCATGACGGCCGCGCCGATCACGCCCGCCCGGTCGCCCAGCTCGCTGGCGGCGATGGTCAGGTGCTGGGTGGCCAGGGGGAGGGACCTGCTGTAGATGACCTCGCGGAGACCGGCCAGGACCTGCTCCCCGGCCTCGGAGAGATCACCGCCGATCACGATGACCGAAGGGTTGAAGAAGTTCACGATCGAGGCGAGGACGTCGCCGATCTCGCGCCCCGCCTGGCGGATGAGCTGGACGGCCTGGGTGTTTCCGCCCCGCACCAGACGGACCACGTCACGGCTGTCCGCCGCCTCCACTCCTTCGGCGCGCAGCCGGGCGGCCATCGCGGCGCCCCCGGCGACGGCCTCCAGGCAGCCGGCGTTGCCGCACCGGCAGACGGTGTCGAGGGCCGAGGCGACCCGGATGTGGCCGATGTCCCCGGCCGCGCCCTGGGCGCCGCGGTGCAGACGGCGGTCGCTGATGATGCCGCAGCCGATGCCGGTGCCGATCTTGACGAAGATGAGGTGGTCGGCTTCCGGACGGGCGGCCCAGTGCTCGCCGAGGGCCATGATGTTCACGTCGTTGTCGGCGAGCACGGGAACGCCCAGCCGCCCGCCGAGCCATTCGGGGACGGGGAAGCCGTCCCAGCCCGGCATTATCGGAGGGTTGACCGGGCGTCCGGAGCCGTGCTCGACCGGGCCGGGCAGCCCGACGCCGATGCCGCAGACCTCGGCCGTCGAATGGCCGGTCTCGGCGAGCATCTCCTCGAAGGTCTGCTGGAGCCAGGTGAGCGTCGGCTCGGGTCCCCGGTCTATCGGCATCTCGGCCGCCCGTTCGGCCAGCACCTCGGTGGCCAGATCGGTGACCGCGATCCGGGCGTGGGTGGCGCCCAGATCGGCGGCGAGGACGACGCGGGCGGAGCGGTTGAAGGTGAAGGCGACGGCGGGGCGTCCGCCCGAGGAGATCGCCTCTTCGGTGGGGACGATCCACTGCTGGCTGACGAGCGCGTCGAGCCGCTGGGCCAAGGTGGACCGGGCCAGGCCGGTGAGCTGCACCAGCTCGGCCCGGGTGCGGGCCTGCCCGTCGCGCAGGATGTCCAGGAGCACCCCCGCGCCGGAGGCCGGACCGCCCCCCTCGCTCGGCATGCGCACAGTCGACCCCCTTGATCCCGCCCCGCCGGAGGGGCTTGCGTCCACGACGCCCCTCCATTATGCCCACAATGGAGCTATCTTCGGCCGATCTCCGCCATAAGTGAAGAGAGGCGTGTCATCCCCGGTTCCGGGCACGGCCGCCGGGCCGGCCGACTCCGGCGGCCGTGCCCGGCCCGGATCGATGCCGCGATTCTTCCGCATCCTTCTTGCCGCTCCGACGGCGGCTGGGTTGGATGGTCCGATCGAGTCATCTCCGGGAGAGCCATGATCGACGCCCACCACCACGTCTGGGACCTGTCCGTGCGGGACCAGGACTGGATCACCGGCCCGGCCCTGGCCCCGCTGCGCAGGAGCTTCGGCGTCGAGGACCTCCCGGCGGCGGAGAACGGGGTCACGGCCACCGTGCTGGTGCAGACGGTCACCGTCCGGGAGGAGACGCCGGAGCTCCTGGCCCTGGCCGCGGCGGACGGGCCGGTCGCGGCGGTGGTCGGCTGGACCGACCTGACCGCGCCCTCGGTCGCCGACGACCTGGCCGCGCTCCGGGCCGCGCCCGGCGGGGACCTCCTGCGGGGGATCCGCCACCAGGTGCAGGGCGAGGCGGACCCGCGCTGGCTCTGCCGCGACGACGTGCGCGCCGGGCTGCGGGCCGTCGGCGAACAGGGACTCGTCTACGAGCTGCTCGTCCTTCCCCACCAGCTCCCCGCAGCCATCGAGACCGCCGCGGCGCTCCCCGGCGTGCGCTTCGTGCTCGACCACTGCGCCAAGCCGCCGATCGCCTCGGGGGAGCGGGAGCCCTGGGCCGGTCTCGTCCGCCGGCTGGCGGCTCTGCCCAACGTCGCCTGCAAGCTGTCGGGGCTGGTCACCGAGGCGGACTGGGGAAGGTGGACGGCCGGCGATCTGCGTCCGTACGCCGAGACGGTCCTGGCGGCGTTCGGACCGGACCGGGTCATGTTCGGCTCCGACTGGCCGGTCTGCCTGCTCGCCGCGCCGTACGAGAGGGTGCTGGAGGCCGCGCGGACCCTCACCTCCGGCCTCTCGGCGGCCGAGCGGGCCGAGGTGTTCGGCGGGGTCGCGGCCCGGGTCTACGGCATCGCGCCGACGGCCCGGGACCACCGGGCCGGCTGAACCCCCGGCCGCGGACCGCGACCCGCGGATCACGGCGCCGACCGGCGCCTCCGGGGTACGGCGCCGGCCGGGCGATCCCGGTCACGGGAGCGCGGGGGCCTCCTCCTCGGCCAGCACGGAGGACGGGATCAGGGCGATCGCGCTGATCCCGCCGTAGGGGGAGGGGCGCAGGGTGACCTGGACGCCGTGCCGGGAGGCGAGCATGGCGACCACGAACAGGCCGAGCCGGTCGCTGTCGGCCAGGTCGAACTCCGGCCTGGCGGCCAGGCGGCGGTTGAGCTCGGCCAGCTCCGCGTCGGGGATGCCCAGACCGCGGTCCTCCACCTCGACGGCCAGCCCGGCCGCCGCCCACTCGGCCCGCACGATCACCCGGGTCTGCGGCGGGGAGAACACCGTCGCGTTCTCCACCAGCTCCGCGATCAGGTGGATGAGGTCGGCCACGGCCGCGCCGGTCAGCGAGATCTGGGGCGCGGGCAGCACCCGCACCCGCGCGTAGTCCTCGACCTCCGCCACGGCCGCGCGCAGCACGTCCACCGCGGGGACCGGCTTGCGCCAGCCCCGGCCCGGGGCAGCGCCGGACAGGATGATCAGGTTCTCCGCGTGGCGGCGCATCCTGGTGGTCAGGTGGTCCAGGCGGTAGAGGTCGGAGAGCGTCTCGGGCTGCTCCTCCTTGCGCTGCATCGCCTCCAGCTGGGTGAGCTGGCGGTGCAGCAGCGACTGGTTGCGCCGGGCCAGGCTGACGAAGACCTGGCTGACGCCCCTGCGGAGCCGGGCCTGGTCCGCCGCCGCCTCGTAGGCGGTGTGCCGGACCGTGTCGAGAGCCTGCCCGATGTCGTGGATCTCCGGCGTGCCGCCGAGCGGGGGCAGCGCCTCCTCGGGGGCGTCCTGGCCCCGCCGGAGCCGCTCCACCAGCTGGGGCATCCGCACCTCCGCCAGCTGGATGGCCGTGTCCCGCAACCGGCCCAGCTCGGCGGCGAGCCGTGCGGCGAACCGGTGCGCCAGCACCACCGACAGGATCAGCATGACCAGGCCGAGTCCGCCCGCGACCGCGATCTGGACCAGGATGGCCACCGCGGCGGGGATGACCCGGGCCGTCAGCAGCGAGACCACCTCGACCTGCTGGCGCTCCACCTTGACCCAGATCTGCTCCACCGGCGACAGGTCCGCCGGAAGGGTGCGCGAGGCCAGCGTCTGCGACTCCAGATCGAGGAACGCCCGGTAGGAGGGGGAGGCGCCGAGAGCCTCGTGCGGTCCGCGCAGCTCGGCGTCGAGCCGGGCCATGGCCTGCCGGTACACCAGCCGGCGGCTCGCCGCCATCTCGGCGAACGCGGCGTGCTCGGCGTCGGTCATCCTCCCCCCGGCGCCCACGGCCGACAGCAGCGCCCGCTCCCTGGCCAGGATCTCCTTGGCCTCGCCGAGTCCGGTGACCGACCGGGCCTGCTGGTAGATCGAGATGTCGGGGACCAGGATCATCCGGTCGTACATGCGGAACATCGAGTCGATGATGTTGTTGTAGGCGCGGATCACCCGGGTGGTGTCCGCGCTGCGGGAGTCGATCAGGGCGCGGGCGGTGGGCAACTGGTCCAGCTCGGCGAAGAGCGTGGTGAGCCGGATGCGCATGTCGTCGCTGACCGCGTCCTGGGTGTCCGCCGACAGGGCGAGCCTGCGGAAGGCGGCGAGGGCCTGATCGGACTCCAGCCGCTGCTGGACGACCGTCTCCAGGTCGGACCTGTCGCGCAGGTAGCGGGCGGAGTGCAGCCGCTCGTTCTGCAGCTCGACGACCACCTTCTCCGAGGGCGTGGCCACGCTCTCGACCAGGGTGTTGATCTCCAGGAGCCGCATCCCGTCCCCGGCGGTCAGCGCCGCGGCGAAGCCCCAGAGCAGGACGAGGGAGACGATCGGCACCAGTAGAAGGGCGGTGATCCGGAAGCGGATCGGCCGGCCGGGATTGTCCATACGTCGCCTCGGGGGGGATTTCGTGATGAAATGCGCGATCAGAGATCGCTGCTGAGGCTACACCTCCCGCGGCCGGTCGGTCAGATCCCACCCGCATTCCCCATCTCGGAGGCACCCCGTGCGGCTACCGCGCACCCCGTCCGGCTGGACCATCGCCGTCTTCGGCCTGCTGGCCTTCCTCCTCGGCCTGCTCGGGCTCCTCTCGCCCGACACGACGCTGGAGATGCTCGGCTTCGAGGTGCTCCAGACGCGCGCGCCCGGCGACTACACCCTCGTCTACATGGCCGCCTCGTCGATGGCGGCGGTGAACATGGGCGTCTACTACATGCTCGCCTCGGCCGTGGACTTCCGCCCCTTCTTCCTGTGGACGGTCCCGTTCCGCCTGGTCACCTTCACCGTCTTCACCACCCTGGTGGTCACCGGCGAGGCGCCCGCGAAGTTCCTCGGCGTGGGCCTGTGGGAGGGCGCGGGCGCGCTGATCACCGGGGCGGCGCTGTGGTGGGAGAGCCGCCGGGCGCCGGCGGCGCGGGCCGCCTGAAGAAGGCCGCGATCGCGTAAGGGTCCACCGGGCCGGCGAGCAGGGCGAGCATCTCGTCCCTGCGCGCCGGGTCCACCTTGAACGGGTGCCGAACACGCGCGGGCCGGACCCGTCGTGCAGCAGCCGGGTCAGCATCAGGTCGCCGGGCAGGGCCTGCTCGGGCAGGAGCTCGTCGGCCAGGGTCACCTCGCCGTCGCCGTCGCCGCCGTCGTTGCCGTCGCTGTCGCTGTCGCTGCCGCTGCCGCTCAGGGTGATCTCCCGCCCGGCGACGCCGAGGACCTCCCAGAGCCGCAGCGGGGCCCGCCGCCACGACTCCAGCAGCGCGACCTCGTCCTCGCGCAGCCACTCGCCCCGCGCGTCCAGGAACTCGCCGACCACGTCGTGCTCGAACAGCGCCAGGTCGGCCAGGGCGTGCTCGGCCACCCGCACGCTCCGGGCCACCAGGTCGCCGACCAGGTGACGGCGGGCCGGCCGGTAGAGGTAGACGGTCAGCCGCCGGAACAGGTGCGCGGCCCGCGCGGCAGCTCCAGGCCGGGGTCGGTACGGCAGGCGGCGTACTCCTCCGCGTCCCGCCTGGCCGGTTCGAGCCCGGGATCGAGGGAGAGGGCCTCCTCGACGAGGCCGGCCGCCTCGAACGAGCGGCCCTCGCCCTCCGCGGACCGGGCGGCCAGCAGCAGCGCGACCGGCTCGGTCCGCGGGAGGGCCTTGACGAGGCCGGGAGGGAGAGGCTCCCGCTCCACCTCGTCGGCGACCCGGGCCAGGACCTCCGGCGACCGCGACAGGGAGGCGATCACCTCGGACAGGTCCGCGCCCTCGCTCAGGGATGGGAACTCGTTAAGGGATGGGAACTCGCTCATCCCTCCATTCTCGTACGGCCCCGCCCGCCGCGGCCCGCGAGCGGGACGCCGCGACCGCCTGCCGTGATCCCGCATGTGAAGCGGTCCCGCACGCGAAGCGATTCCGTGCGTGGAGTGATCCCGCACGCGAAGCGGCGCCGCCGCCCCGCTGGAGGGGACGGCGGCGCCGTTCGGGGGGGTGCCGCGCCGTGCGCGGGACCGCGGCGGTGCCCGTGAGCAGCCCGGGCACCGCCGCGGCGGTGCTGCGGTCGTGCTACGGCGTCGTCACGCCGACGGTGAAGGCGCCGGTGCCGCTGTAGGCGTGGACCCGGACCCGGTAGGTGCCCGAGGTGCCGTTGTAGGTGAAGGACTCGTCAGGGCCGGAGCTGGTCCCGCTGGCCACGTTCACCCAGGAGGAACCGCTCTGCTTCTGCAGGTAGAGGTCGAAGTCGACGCCGTTCGGGCCGTCCAGGCAGAGCCGGTGGGTGCCCGAGCCGGCGGTGAAGCCGCTGCTGTAGAGGTTCTGGCCGGAGGACGTGGCCGAGCCGCTGAGGGTCCGGGCGTAGCCGGTGCAGCCGGTGGGCGGCGGGGGCTCGGTGCCGCCGCCGGTGGCCAGGGTCAGGCCGTACGCCGAGAGGATCTCGTTGACCGGCTGGTGGTAGGTGGTGCCGCCGGAGCTGCAGTTGCCGGAGCCGCCGGAGGTGACGCCCTGGGCCTGGTCGCCGGAGATGTACGAGCCGCCGGAGTCGCCGGGCTCGGCGCACACGCTGGTGCGGGTCACACCGGAGATGGTGCCCTCGGGGTAGGTGACGCTGGTGTTGTGCTGGCCGATGGTGCCGCAGTGGTAGCCGGTGGTGGAGCCGGCCCGGCAGATGGAGGAGCCGACCGCCCGCTGCGTGGAGCCGCGGACCGGCAGGATGCCGGAGTTGTAGGCGTTCACCACGCCGGTCGGGGTCCACTGGCTGTTGACCTCGACCCAGGCGTAGTCGTTGCCCGGGAAGGACGAGCCGCGGAAGGTGCCCTGCGCGACCCGGTTGTGGCCCTGCGTGGCGGTGCCGACGTCACCGCAGTGGCCGGCGGTGACGAAGCCGCCCTGGCTGCCCGACTTGGTCACGGAGAAGCCGACCGAGCAGCGGCCGCCCATGTAGTAGGCGTCGCCGCCGCGCACGTCGTAGAAGGGCTGGGGCTGCTCGGCGGTCTGCTGGACGCGGACCAGGGAGGCGTCGGCGCCGCTGGCGTCCACGAAGGCCTGGGCCTCCGCGGTGTCGCGCGCCAGCACCACGACGCCGTTGTTCTGGACGTCGACGTACCAGGAGGCGATCGACTTGGGGGAGCCCTCGGCCTTGGCGTCGAGCGCGCCCTTGGCGGCGTCGAGTGCGGCGAGCGAGTGCCGGACCACCTTGGCCTGCGCACCGGTCTTGAGGATGGCGGAGACCTGCGTGGAGTCGCTGGTCGCCACGACGAGCTCGGCGGTGGGCCCGGCCACCCAGGCTCCGCCGAACTTCTCGCCGAGCCGGGCGGCGAGCACCGGCTCGACCTTGGCGGCGGCGGCCTCGTTGACCAGGCGGGTCTTCGCCTGGCCGGCGTCGATGCCGAGGTCGCGCACCAGGGCGTCGACCAGGCCGGGAGCGGGGGCGGGGGCCTTGGCGGCCATCGCCTTCGCCTCGGTGTACAGGGCGGCGGTCGTGTCGCCGGCGCCGGCTTTGCCCGGGGTGAAGGCATCGTCCGGTCCGGCTTGGGCGAGGGCGGGGGTGGCCACCAGCGCGAGGGCGAGTGCGAAACCCGCCGTCGCGGCATTCCTGCGGAGCATGTGATCTCTCCTCATGTTCGGGGGGTGCGCCGTCAACGTAACGGCGGGCGCATGAGGTGCGGATCTACCAGTTCGCCCCTACCGCCGCGTTATGGGGGCGGGCGGG
>NZ_CDRNDK010000225.1:0-10242 GCF_977012225.1 Planomonospora algeriensis
CGGTGCCGGGACCGGGGCCGGCGTCTGAGGAAGCGGCTTCGATGCGGACGGCGACGGGGCAGGCGGCTTCGTGCTCGGCCCGGGCGTGCTCGGCCCGGGCGTGACCGGGTGCGCCGGATCCGCCGAGGCCGGGTTCTGGGCCGCTGACGTCTCAACACGCGGAGTCGAGGTCGGCGTCGACGTCGGCGACGGCGACGCCGCCAGCGACGGCGGCGAGGAGGTGTCCCAAGCAGGCGGGGACGGGAGAGCGGCCCCGGGCGGCGTCTCCACCGGCGGCGCCGCCGGCAACGCCAGCAGATCCTTCCCTCCCCCTGAGGACTGGCCACCGGCCGGGCCGTCGCCCTCCAAGCCGAGGGCCGCAGCCAGCGGCCGCGCCACCGTCTCCTCCACCGTCTTCTCCACCGCGGCGACGACCGGTGAGCTCGCGACGCCCACCGTCGCGGCGACGGTGATCGCGGCAGGCATCGACACGCCCGCCGTGGCCTGCACGCCGATCAGGGTGGAGGTGACCAGTTTGCTGACGGCCCCGGCGACCGGCCCGGACGCCTGCGTGCCCACGCTCGTGCTCACGCCCATGCTGGTGCCCACCGACAGCGCGCCGCCCGGCATGAGCGCGCCGTGACTCATCAGCGCGGTCTCCACCGCCGTGCTGTAGTTGCCGACGGCGGCCTTGACCGCCAGCCCGGCCGGGGCCATGGCGGCGGCCGCGCCGACCAGCCAGGACCGCAGCCGCCGGTACAGGATCGACAGGCGAGCCGCGTCCGCCGACCGCCCGGTGGGCGCCTGCCGGGGGATCACACCGATGACCTTCCCGTGGGCCTCCCCGCTGGGGGGCTCGACCGCGGGCACGTCCAAGTAGGCGTCGCGGTGCTCGGCTTCAGCCTGCGCGTACAGACCGAGGATGCTCGCCAGCAGGTCCGGCGGCAGCGTGTGCTGGTGCGCCCACGTGCGGGACTTGCCGGCGCGGGCACCGATGCGGTCGTACGGCATGCCCTGCACCTTGGCCATGCGGGTGACGGCCAGGTCCTCGAGCCGCCGGTAGACGGCCATGCGCTTGTTGTGCTCGGCGACCTCGGCGTCCATCGCGTTCCGGATGACCTGCCAGAAGGCCAGACCCTCGTTGCGCTGAGCATCGTCACCGGCTGCGCGCTCGACGGCTTGCTCGTACAGGTCGGCGGAGAGCTCAAGGAACAGTCTCCGGCCGTCATCGTCCAGTTGCAACGCGGGTCTCCGAGGCGTGGTGTCGCTGAGGCTGGGGGCCGAACTGGTCGTGTGGCACAGGCCGAACCCCAGGTCCATTCACCAGTTGTTAACTAGTCTGTGCATTTCGTCCCAGGTCAAAGGGATTTAGTTAAATTCTGGGGATTACTGTGTCCGGAAACGATACGATATGTCAACTCGGATCGCGTCACGGACCACCCGGGGAGTAACGTCTCCACCGATCCACCCTGTATCGACCTGGAAGGCAGCAGAGTGCCCACGTTTGCAGACCGGCTCAACCGGATCTGGGAGCAGGTCCCCCGCGAGGACGGTAAGCCGTACACCCTGCAAGAAGTGGCCGACGCCCTGAGCGAGGCGGGCACGGACGTCTCGGCCGGGTACCTGTCGATGCTGCGCACCGGGAAGAGACCCAACCCGTCTCCGGAGCTGAAGGAGGCTCTGGCGAAGTTCTTCGGCTTCGATGACGCCACCGTCTTCGCCGACTCCCCCGCCGGCGCGCGGATACGGCAAGAGCTGAGCGAGCTACGGGCGATGAAGGAGTCGGGGCTGCTCGACCTCATGAGGGAAGGCAAGATCGCCGCCTTCGCGCGCACGGCCGCCGGGCTACCGGAGGCTGACCTCGACACGCTCCAGGCCGTCGTCGAGGCAATGCGCAGGGGGGCGGGCCTCCCCGATACCCGCCCCCCGCGCCAGCCCGGCCCCTGACCGCCGTACCGTTGCGCGGCATTGCGCTCTTTGATCAAGGTGTGCCTGCATGCCCAAGTTCGACCTGTCCGCGACCTTGCAAAAGATCGGCCTGCCTCGCCGACTCACCGCTCACACCCTGATCGACCACTACGCCCACGCGCTGGGACGCGACATCCGCCTCTCGACCCTGCCCGGCCTCTCCGCCTCCATGGGCTGGTGCGGCTTATGGATCCGCGGCGAGGACCTGGTCGACTACATCTTCGTTGACCAGGCCGCCGCCGCCGTACCCACCTTCGAGACGCACATCGTCGCGCACGAGCTCGGCCATATCGTCGCCGGGCACGACCAGGGCGTCACCGCTGAGGCCGGGCTCATCGCCATGCTGAAGGAGCGCTTCCCGACGCTGCCACCGCATGTGATCGTCCGGGCCGTCATGGCCCGCACCACCTACGAACTCCAAGCCGAGCAGGAGGCGGAACGTTTCGCCACCCTCGTGATGGCGCGCGCCAGCCTCCAGTCCAGCACCCCCTTTGGACGCGCTGCCGAGCGGACGTTCATCACCCCTAAGGAGGCTCCCCCCTCATGTCCGAACGCTCCCACCTGATCTTGATGGTGCTGATGTGGCTTGTCGTCGTATGGCGGGCCAGGACACTATCCAGCCCAGGTATCCACCGTCAGCGCTGGCTCATGTACGTGGGCATCACCCTGACGTGGACGCTGACGTCCCCCACCGCTCTCGAGCCGTGGTTCGACCAGGTGGACGCGTGGGCGGGGTGGCCGCTGATCTCCGGTGTGAAGCGGACGGTGGCCATCTTGTCCGCCGCGGCCGTGTCCGCCTTGTTCTTCGGTATCGCGCAGCGTTCCACCCGCTGGGTATGGCCTTCAGCGCTGGGCACGCTCGCCGTGATGGTGGGCGCGCACGTCGCCTCCGGTCACACGGTGGGAGCGATCGCCGATTGGGACGGTTCCATGGCCGGCCGTATCTACTTCGTCACCTACGAGGCGTTCCTGGCCATGACCTACGCCATCGCCGGCGGGGTCGCGCTCCTGCACGCCATCACCGATCACGGCGCCCGCAAGGACATCCGCATCGGCATGGGCATCCTCGGCACCGGCACCATCGCGTGCTTCCCGGTCGCTCTCTACATCCTGTGGTGTCTGCTGGTGGCCGGGCCCGGCGTCTACGTCGACCAGCAGTTCCGCGGTGTCCAGGCACTGATGCTGCTCGCCTGCGTGGTCGGCTCGATGGTGATGGAGACCGGCGCCGCCATGCACTCCCGGCGCACCCGCCGGCTCCTGGCCGACCTGACGCCGCTGCACACCGCGGCGGCCGAGCTGTTCCCCGAGCGGGTCCTGCCGATGCCCGGCGACCAGGAGCAACTGATCCGGCGCGTGGTGGAGATCCGCGACGCCCAGACGGCTCTGGCCGCCTACCACCCGGCCCCCGCGCCGGAGTCCGACCCGGTCGCCGCCGCGCGGTGGTTCACGACCGCCGTGGCCAACCACGCCGCCGGGAAGCAGGCCGAGCGGGGCACGCTGGCCGTGGCCACCGTCGCGGCCCGGAAGAAGTTCATGGACGAAGCGAAGTGGCTCGCGGCCGTTTCCCGCGCCTACGGGCAGGCCGAGGCGGTGGGACACTGACCCCGGGTACGCGCGTGCCGAGCCGGTCTCACCGCATCGCAGCAATGATCTCGGCGGTGTTCAACCCGCGGCTGCTGCTGCCGCCGCTGCTCCCCCTCGTGGGTCTGGTCGAAGAAGGCCGGGCCGGGCTGCTGTGGGGACTGGCCGCGACCGTGGTGTGCACCGGGGTGCCGCTAGCCGTGTTCACGGTGATGGACGTGCGCGACGGCAACCGCAAGAAGGTCCTGCCGCTGGCCATCGCGGCCGCCGTCCTCATCGCCTGCCTGGTGGCGTTCGCCGCAGCGGGTGCGCCGCTCGTGCTGATGTGCGTCGTGGCGTCGATGCTGGCCGGCCTCGTCTCCAAGATCCCCGTGGCGCGGTCCTGGGACGTGTCCTGGCACTCCTCAATCGCCGCCGGCTTCGCCGTGTGGATGGTCTACCTCTTCGGGCCCTGGGCGGTGCCCGCAGCGGTCGCCGCTGCGGTGGCGACCGCCTGGTCGCGCGTCCAGCTCGGCGAGCACACTCCCGCGCAGGTGGTGGTCGGCCTGGCGCAGGGAGCCGGGACACCGCTGCTCATCCTCGCGGTCTTCAGTTAGGGAGCCGGGCAGATGCCGACGTTCAGCGTATGGCTGCGCCAGCTGTGGCAGGCGGTCCCCCACCCTGACGGCCGAGAGTACGCCGTCGAGGAGGTCCAGGCGGGGTTGGCGGCCGTCGGCATCGGGGTGGACGCGGCGACGCTGCAGGGCCTTCTGGACGGCGTCCGGCCGCGGCCCGACGAGGCCACCGTGGCGGCCATCGCGGCGTTCTTCGGCTTCGGCGCCGACGTGTTCGCCGACTCCCCCGCCGGGGAGCAGATCCGGCGTGAACTCGCCGACTTCGCCGAGCTGCGCGCCTCGGGGGTCCTCCGGGTGCTGCGCGACGCTCAGATCAAGCACCTGAACTTCCGGGGGTGCGCAGTCGGCGGCAATCCGCGGCTGGCGATCGAGGCGCTGGCGCAGGCGCTGCAGGCCGCCCAGGCGCCGCCCGAGCAACCGTAGCCAGGCGCCCCGTACGCGGCGGCTCGGGAGAAGGGCGGCTGCTATACGCTGACATGATCATTTCCCGAACATGAGACATTGTCATCTTTGTATCTGAAAGAGGCTGGTGCGTGGAGCGAGACACGTTCGATCCTCACCGGGTCTTGAAGCAGACCGGGCTACCCCACCTCGTGACCGCGGAGACCCTGGTCGACCACTTCGGCGCCGCGCTCGGTCGGACCATCCAGCTCGACGTCATCACCGGCCTGACCCGCTCCGGCTGGTGCGGCCTGTGGGTGCTGGGCGGCGACGGCATCGACTACCTGTTCATCGACGCCGGCTACGCCCGCATCCCGGCGCTCAAGGCGCAGGTCGCCGCTCACGAGCTGGGGCACATCGTGGCCGGTCACGACCAGTCCGCTACCTCCGAAGGGAACGTGGTCTCCCTGCTGCAGCAGAGTTTCCCGCACCTGCCGCCCGCTGTGATCGCCCGCGCGGCCGCGGCCCGCTCGACCTACGACCAACCGGCAGAGCAGGAGGCCGAGGCGTTCGCCACCGCCGTGATGAGCCGGGCGGCCGCCGAAGCACGCCGGGCTTCGGGAGCCACCGGGCGCCGCGCCGAAGGCGTCCTAGGGCACCCGCTGGGCGGCGGCCGTGGCTGAGGCCCGGCAGTACCTTGTGCTGGCCGTACTGTGGGCCGTCGTCGTGTGGCGGGCGCCGGCCGTCCGCAGCTCCAATGCCGCCCGCTCGCTGTGGCTGACCTTCCTGTCCTTGGCGGTGGGCTGGACGCTGACCCTCTCGCCGGTCGCCGACTGGTTCAACGCGTTCGTCGGCTGGGAGTTCACGCCCCTGGCCAAACGCGTGGCCATCACCGTGGGCGCCGCCTCGATCGCCGCGTTCACCATGGCCGTCACCGGCCGAAACACCCGCATCGTGTGGTTCGCGGCCGCTGCTACCGGCTGGGCGCTGGTCATCGCGCACAACGCCGCCGACCACAAGGTCGGCGAGATGGAGGACTGGGACGGCAGCGCCGCGGCCGGCTGGTACTTCGGCGTGTTCGACGGCTTCCTCGGGCTGGCCCTGGCCGTGTCCGGCTACGCCTCCCTGCGGTATGCGCTCGGCCGCGACAGCTCCGGTGACCCCGGCACCACCCGACTCGGTATGGGCATCCTGGGCGTCGGCATGCTCATCGGCATCGGCTCCCCGCTCTACACGTTGTACGCCCTGCTGATCGCCGGACCCGGTTTCCTGAAACTGACTCAGGCCCGCTGGGTCATGGCGGCCTGCCTGCTGCTGTGCACGCTCGGCACCTGCATCCCGGCGGTCGCCACCGGGTGGCGGCGCCTGCAACTGCGGCTGACGGTGCGAGCGCTGCGGCCGCTGCACGCTGAGCTGACCCGTCTGTTCCCTGACAGCGTCATGGCTGCCGCCACCGCCGACGAGCGGCTGGTGCGCCACACCGTGGAGATCCGCGAAGCGCTGGTGGCGCTGACGCCGTACGGGCCCGGCCCGCTGTCGGAAAGCGACGCTCAGCAGGCCGCGCGATGGGTGGCGGACGCGGCCGCCGCCTACCGCCGCGGCGAGAGGTCAGCGGCGCCGGCGGGCGCGGTGGACGTGGCCGAGCAGACCGCGCCCACCCGTACCAGCATCGAAGCTGAGGCGGCGTGGCTGGCTCAGGTGGCCCGCGCCTACGTGACCCTGCCGAGGCCGCAATGACCGCCACCGGCGTCCGCGACCGGGTGGCGCTGCTGACGGCGGCCCGCTGGCTCACCGAGGTGTTCGCTCCCGCGCACTTCGTCATGGGCCTGCCGCTGGCGGTGGGCGCGGTCACCGGCGGCTGGTCCGGGCTCGCGTGGGCGCTGCTGGCGGCCGGGCTGTGCGGCGGCATCCCGCTCGCGGTGATCCTGGCTGGGGTCCGCTCGGGCCGGTTCGGCGATAAGCACATCACCGACCGGAGGCAACGCCCCTGGTTGATCGGCGTGATCGTCGCCTTGGTCGTGCTCGCGCTCGTGCTCCTGGTCGTGCTCGGGGCGCCGCGGGTGATGGTGGCGTGCGTGGCCATCATGCTCGCCACGCTGGCCGTGGTCGGCCCCATCACGTTCTGGTGGAAGATCTCCTTCCACACGGCGGTCGCGGCCGGGAGCGTGGTGATGCTCACCGCGGTGCTGCCGCCGGTGCCCGTCCTGGTGGCCGGCACCGTGGTGGTCGCGGCGATCGGCTGGTCGCGGGTGATGATCCGCGACCACACGCCCGCCCAGGTCACCGCCGGGACCGTGGCCGGCGCGACCGCCACCTGGGCGACGCTGGCCGTTCTGCTGTAGCCCTCTGGAGATGTGGGTGACGCCCGGCCAGACTTCCCCGCTGGCCGGGCGTCGTCGCGTTCCGGGAACCGTTAGGCCATGGGCCTCGGACAGCGGTCTCGCTCGCGTTCGAGCTGGGCGATGCGGCGCTCGTGCGCGGCGAACTCGGCGCGGAGTTCGTGGTGGCTCTTGGGCAGGCGGCCGGTGAGGACCGCGCCGAGCAGGATGAGCGGCCAGGGGATCGCTATCAGCAGCCCGATGGCGCGGAACGCGGCGTCCTCAGTCCAGTCGTCGGGGTCGTACAGGCCGTCGTCCCGGAGGAGCGTGATCACCTTGCGCGCTACGACGACGACCCCGGTGAGGTAGATGATCCAGCCGATCACCGGGCGGGCCCGCTCTCCGCCGACCGGGCCCGCGCCTCGCGGGCCGCGGCCTTCAGCGCCTCGGCTATCTCGTCGGCCTCGTCCGGCGGCATGCATGCCTCGGAGCCGCCCCAGTCGAGAGTGACCTCGAACCAGCCGTTGACCCGGGCGCGGCCGCGGCCGGCCTTCCACTCCTCGGCGTTCACTTCTTCGCGGCCGCCTTCTCGCTGGCCTTGGCCCACGTGGTCTTGTCCACGGTGCCGGTGACGAGCAGCCCCGCGGCGGCCTGGAACTTCTTGGTGGCCGCGGTCGAGCCGGGCCCGTACAGGCCGTCCACGTCGACGTCGTAGCCCAGCCCGTCGAGCCGGGCCTGCCAGGCCTCGACGTCGGCGCCCTTCATGTACGGCTTGCCCTTGACGTAGACCAGCGGGCGAGACCAGGCGACGGGCTTGGCGGGCTTGCCGTCGAGCTCCTCGCGGACGAGCGCGAAGAACCGATCCCAGGGGAAGCCCTTGCCCGGGTCGGTGTGGGAGCCGGTGCCCGGGTAGGCCTTGGTGACGTCGACGTGCGCGCAGAAGCCCTTCCGGCCGGCGCGGACCTCGGACGGGGTCAGGTGCCGGATCGGGATGTTGTACTTGGTCACCCACGCCGCGGCGACCTTCGCGGCGTTGCGCAGGGTGGCCAGGGAGAACGCGTCGAGCCATTCGGCGCGGGACTGGCGGGCGTAGCCGGTCAGTTCGATGTGCAGGCCGTCGGCGTTGGCGTTCGGCGCGCACCACGCGGTGTCGCCGTCATCGACGCAGCGGACAATGCTGTTGTTGTCGACGCACACGTGCGTGCTGGTCTTCGGCGAGCTGGTGGCGAACCAGTTGGCGACGTTCTCGGCGGTGGTGGGCTTCTCGGGCGCTTCCATGCTGTGCATGACGATGAGCCGGATGGGCTTGATGCGGCCCCGGTGGTACCAGCGCGCCTGGATCTTCTTCATCGCTCCCCCGTGCGACTCGCGGATGGGTCGCGGGGGAGGATGCCGATTCGCGGCGTTAACGTCGCCTCGGAGATGGAAGAGGGCGCCGCCCCTCGCGTGGGGGTGGCGCCCTCGAGGTGCGCGCCCCTGGTCAGAAGGGGCGTTCCCGGTAGTCGTCGGCGGAGACGAGCCGGGCGCGCTGCACGCGGGTCGCGCCGAAGCGGGTCGCGTCGGCTTCCAGGTCCTCGAGTTCGCCGGCGGTGACGGGGCCGAGGACTTCCGGCCCGGTGAGGGCCGTCCCGTGGATGATCAGCACATGGTCCCTGGCCGGCGGGGTCGGGTCGACCGGCGGGGCCGGGACGGTGCGAGGGGCGGAGCGCTGCGCGAGACGGGCCGCGGTGAGGGCGTCGGCGGCGGCGTAGTCGTCGAGCTCCGGGCGGCCGGGCCGCTGGTGGAGGGCGGCGGCGAGGCAGAAGCGGGCGTTGTCGGCGTCTTCGGCGATCCGCCTGCGGGTGGGGGTGCCGACGAGGTGGGGCTTGCGCTGGATGGCGTCGAAGAGGTCGCGGGCGTACAGGAGGCGCTCGAGCGCGGCCTTGACCTCGGGGTCACGCTCGGTCGCGGTGCTGGCGTCGCTGGAGTTGGTGAGCATGCTTGGCCTTCCTGGGGCTGTCGGTAGGGCAGGAGCCGCTCCCCGGCTCGGGCGGCTGGGGAGCGGCCGGGCGGGCTACTCGGTGGCGGGGTGGGTGGGGCAGTGGCCGATGTGGGTGCGCTCGGTGGGGCTGTGCTGGTAGCAGAGGCAGCCGCTGCGCTCGCGGGCGGCGGCGAGTGCTTCGGCGGCCGCGTCGACCTCGTAGGAGATGTCCGGGCAGAGGTCGCCGTTGCGGATCGCGATGGCGAGGGACAGGGCGTTGCGGGCGGTGGTCTCGACCTCCTCGACGGTGGCGAGGTTGTCGGCATCGCGGCGCTCGGCGCTCTCGAGCGACTGCCGGGCGGGCAGGTAGAGCAGGGTCAGAGCGGCCTCGACGTGGGGGCCGTGGTCGGCGGCGGTGCCGTTGACGTTGATCGGCATGAGGGTCCTTCCTGGGGTTGGTGATGAGGGGCCGCCCCGGCTCGAGCCGGGGGCGGAAGCGGGGGGCTCAGAGGGGGTAGCAGAAGACGGCGAGCTCGTCGTCCCAGCCTCCGAAGCCGTCCGGGTCGCTGGTCCCGGTGGCGTCGGCCCGGGCGAGCAGGTCGGCGGCTTCGGCCGGGGTGAGTGCGCCTCGGGCGTCGCGGTCGGTGTGGAACGCCTCGACCTCGGCGCGGGTGCCCTCGAAGACGGTGCCCATGACGACGGTCGAGTAGACGGTGTAGAAGTCGCGGTCGGGGGCGGGCTTGAGCAGGTAGCGGGGCATGGTGCCTCTCTCTCGTGGTGGGCCGCCCCGCCCGGCGGTGGTGCCGGGCGGGGGGTGGTCTGGCGGGGGTCAGGTGCGGTTGCGGCGTCGCTCCGGCTTGTCCAGCCGCGGGGAGACGCTGACCAGGTTCGCGTCTTCGGCCAGGGCCGGGTTGGTGACGTGGACGCCGGGCTGGTGCGAGACGACGGTCATGGAGCGGAATCCGGCGAGGATCCGGCGGGCCTCCTCCTCGCTGTGAGCCTCGACGCACACGATGGCGCGTATGGCCGTGTCGAAAGCGAACTCTCTGGGTGCGTGGTTGGGGCAGTGCCCGACCGGGGTGTGCTCGGTGGGGTTGTGCTGGTAGCAGGTGCAGCCCCGTGCGCGGCGGGTCTCGGCGAGGGCGTCGGCGTCTGCGTAGTCGGCGGGCTCCGGGGTGCCGGGCCGCTGGCGGTGCGCGGCGAGGGCGGCCGGCGACGTCGGCGTGGGCGTGGGCGGCGTCTTCGGTGAGCCACCGGAGCGTGCGGGTGGGGGTGTGGGGAGAGAGGCGGGCCGCGCCGAGGGCGTGGAGGGCGGGCAGGAAGCGCAGGACGAGACGGGTCTCGACGGCGTCGCCGTGCTCGAGTGCGGTGCCGTGCGGGACGAAGTTCATCAGGGGCCTTTCAGCGGGTGTCGGAAGGGGGGGAGGTGGGGGCCGCCCCC
>NZ_CDRNDK010000226.1:0-10219 GCF_977012225.1 Planomonospora algeriensis
ACGGCGATCGCCGGGACGGGCCGCCCGGGCTTGCCCGCGGGACGGCCGAGGGGCTCCTCGGCGATCCCGCCGGCCGCCACCCGGGCCAGCATCAACGAGGCGCGGACCGGGTCGAGTCGGGTGGCGGGGTCGATCGTGAGCAGACCGCGGAGCACCGGGGCGAGCGGGCCCGCCTTCTCCATCGGGATCGGCTCGCCGCTGGTCAGCGCGGCCAGCGCGGCGGCGGCCGTGCGCCGCCCGTGCAGGCCCCGGCCCTCGACCGCGGTGTAGAGGGTCGCGCCCAGGGACCACAGGTCGGCGGCCGGGCTCGCCTTGGAGCCCAGCACCCGCTCCGGCGCGATGTAACCGGCGGAGCCGAGCACGATGCCCGCCTGGGTGATCGAGACCTCGCCCTCCAGCGCGGCCAGGCCGAAGTCGGTGAGGACCGCCCGCTCGTCGGTCACCAGGACGTTGCTGGGCTTCACGTCGCGGTGCAGGATGCCCTTGGCGTGCACGGCGCGCAGCGCGCCCAGCACCTGCCGCCCGATCTCGGCGGCCTGGCGCGGCGGCAGCGGCCCCTCCTGCTGGACCAGCTGCTCCAGGGACCTGGCTCTGAGCAGTTCCATGACGATCCAGGGGCGCTCGTCCTCGGTGACGACGTCGAAGACCGTGATCACCGAGGGGTGCGCGACCATCGCGGTCGCCCGCCCCTCGCGCTCGGTCCTCGCGCACAGCTCGGCCCGCAGCTCCTCGTCGAGGACCAGCGGCAGCCGCACCTCCTTGACCGCCACCTCGCGGCCGAGCAGCTCGTCGTGCGCTCGCCAAACGGTGCCCATGCCGCCGCGCCCGACCGGCTCCGCAAGCCGGTAGCGCGCGGCAAGAAGGTATCCGGACGGCGCACGCATGATGGGCAGCTTACCGATTTGCGTAGTGCGACCAGTAGAGACATGGCCGAAAGTTCTTGTCCATTGCGGTCAGATTCTCTCTCAAGTGATTGTCGGGACACGTACGGTGACCGTTTCGATGCCCGCCGGGATCGCGCGCACACCCCGAGGCGCGGGGTCCTGCGGAGGGCGGGGCGGCGGGGTCAGCGCGCCGTGCGGGCCGTACCGGTGGTGGCGTGTGCCGCGTACGCGGCGGCGGATTCGGCGATGGCGCGCAGGACGCCCTGGAGCCGGGTGACGGTCTCGCCGTCGATGCCCATGGCCGTGCCGATGGCGTCCGGGATGTGCCCGGTCCGCTCCCGCAGGGCCCGCCCCTCCTCGGTGAGGGTGACGGCCACGGAGCGCTCGTCGTCGGCCCGGCGGCGCCGTTCCAGCAGGCCGTTCGCCTCCAGCCGCTTGAGCAGGGGGGAGACGGTGTTGTAGTCGAGTCGCAGCTCGTCGACGATCGCGCGGACCGTGCTCTCCTCGTGCCGCCACAGCACGGCCATCACGAGGTACTGCGGATAGGTCAGGCCGAGGGGGTCGAGCAGGGGGCGGTAGACGGAGGTGACGCTCCGTGAGGCGGCGTACAGGTCGAAGCAGAGCATCGCGGTCAGCGGCCCGGAGTCGTCGTCCCGTGAGGCGTCCGCCCTGCGGTGGTTCGCGTCCGAGTCCATGGACAGAGTGTAGGTGGAAAAGAACGGTGGCAACCAGATCGCGTGCGATTTGATCTCCCGTGATTGAAGGCGGGCGGTCCCGATCCGCCCCGCGCTCACCGCCGCCTCCGCCGAGGCCGAGATCCCGAGTGCGGCCAAGCCGACCATCGTGCTCGTGCTCGTGCACGGCGCGTTCGCCGACGCCTCCAGCTGGAACGGCGTGATCGAGCGGCTCCAGCGCCGCGGCTACACCGTGATCGCGTCGGCCAACCCGCTGCGCTTCATGGCCGAGCGCGCCGGGGTCCGCCGGGCGGGACGGCCGGAGATGGATGCCATTTATTATAGGGCTAGCTATAATTGTTGTACCTATAATAACCATGTCATGCCTCAGGAGGCCGAATGATCGATAAGCCTGACCGCCTGTTCAGCCGGGAGGCCGAATGGGAGGAGCTCTCGGATTTCGTCTCCTCCCCCAGAGAGGGGGCGACACTGGGGCTGGTCTACGGCCGCCGGAGGCAGGGCAAGACGCTCATGCTGGAGTTGCTCGCCAGGCAGAGCGAGGGATTCCTCTTCGCGGCCACTCAGCAGAGTGAGACTCAGAACCTCGCCGACCTCGGCGCCGCCTACGCCGCCTTCCGAGGGCTCCGCCGACCTGTCGCGTTCGGCACCTGGCGAGACGCGCTGGACGAGCTGCTCCGGCTGGGGGAGGAACACGCGGTCCCGGTCATCATCGACGAGTTCCCCTATCTGGTCTCCACCTCCCCGGCTCTGCCCTCCTACCTGCAGGCCGCGCTGAGTCCGCTGGGCCATGCGAAGGAGCACACGCGGACGCGGATGATCCTCTGCGGCAGTGCCCTCACGACCATGGCGCAGCTTCTCGGCGGAGGCGCGCCGCTTCGCGGGCGGGCCACCATGGAACTCGTCGTCAGACCGTTCCGCTTCCGCGACGCGGCCGCGTTCTGGGGAGTGGCCCACGACCCGGAACTGGCATTCCGGCTGAACGCCCTGGTCGGTGGGACCCCTGCATATCTGGAGATGTCCGGGGGGGCAGGACCGACGAGCACGGAGGGCTTCGACCGATGGGTCCAGCGCCGTCTGCTCAACCCGGCCTCCGCGATGTTCCGCGAGGGAGGGCTGCTGCTGCGCGAGGAGCCCTCGATCATGGACCCGACCTCCTACGCCGCGATCCTGGCCGCGCTCAGCGCGGGCAACCACCGGCGTTCGGAGATCGCCGTGGCGCTCGGCCGTCCGAGCACCGCCCTGGCCCACCTGCTCTCCGGCCTACGGGACATCGGTCTGGTGGAGCAGGTCGACGACGCGCTCCGGGAGAAACGCAGCGTGTTCCGCATCGCGGAGCCGGTGGTCCGCCTCCACCAACTGCTCATCCAGCGTCACGAACCTGAGCTGGTCGCGGGCAGGGCGAGCCGGGTCTGGGCCGCGAACGCGGACACCGTCGTGGCGAAGATCTACGGCCCGCACTTCGAGGACCTGGCCCGGGAATGGTGCTTCGACCACGCCGATCCGGAGACCCTCGGCGGGACCGCGACGACCGTGCGGCCCACGGAGATCGCCTGCCGAGAGCACCGGCAGGGCCACGAACTCGACATCGTGGTGACGGAGAGCACATCATTCGCCGCGGACCGGGTCACCGCGATCGGCGAGGCCAAGGGGACCGCCGCGCCCATGGACGCCTCCCAACTGCAGCGGCTGGAGCACCTGCGCGGCCTCCTGCCCAGCGCCCGGGTCGGCGTGTCGCCCAAGCTGCTGCTGTTCGCCCGCGCGGCTTCACCCCTGACCTCATCCGAATCGCCGCGGCCCGCTCCGACGTCGAGCTCGTCGATCTGACCCGGCTGTACACCGGCTCGTGATGCGTGCGAGTGCCGGGCGCACCGGTGCCCCTCCGGGTGGCCGGCCCGTTACCCGGCCCTCCGCGCGGCGGTCCCGAAGCCCGGGTCCGCGGGCCCGTCCCCGAAGCGCGCGGCGACCAGGTCGTCGGCCCAGCGGCGGAGGGCCTGGCCGACCGGCGGCATGCGCAGCCCGATCCGCTCCGCGAAGGCCAGGGCCGGAGCGGTGTCGTAGCGGTCCTTCGAGAGGAACGAGAGCGTCTCCGGGTCGACTCCGGTGAGCGCTCGGGGCAGCCGCCGCACCAGCCCGACGGGGACCGACCACCGCGGCGCGGGCACGCCCAGGTGGGCCGCGAGCAGCGCGACCAGCTCCCGGAGCTCGGGCGTCTCGTCGTCGAGCACCCAGTACGACCTGCCCGCGGTCTCCGGGTGCCCGGGCAGGGCGGCCATGAACCGGACCAGGTAGCCGACGTCCACCACGGGGACGAAGACGCCGGGCCCGCCGGGGAGGACGGGCAGCCGCCGGTGCCAGAGGTCCCGGACGAGCGAGGCGAGGCCGATGAACTGGCCGGGGCCGATCACGGTGGCGGGGTTGACCACCGTCAGCGGGAGGCCGAGCTCGGAGGCCCGGGCGCGCACCGCCGCGTCGCCCTCCTTCTTGGAGGCCTCGTAGGGCCCCTCGCGCCGGTAGTCGGGGCTCCCGCCGCTCACCCGGTAGCCGCTGACGTGGACCAGGCGGCGCAGGCCGGGGCGGGCGGCGGCCCAGTCGGCCGCGTTGAGCGCGCCGGTGACGTTGGCCGACCGCGCCTCCTGCACGGTCAGCCCGAAGGCGAACCGGGCGGCGGCGTTGTAGACGTCGCGCACCCCCTCCAGCCCGCCGTCCGCCCGCAGGCCGAGACCGGGCACGGTGACGTCGCAGGTGACGACGGTCAGCCGGGAGGCCTCCACCCCCTGCCCGGCGAGCCAGGAGGTCAGCCGGTCCCCGGATCCGCGCACGGCGGCGGCGACCGCCCGCCCCTGGCGGAGCAGCTCGGCCACCAGGGAGCGGCCGATGAATCCGGTGGCGCCGAGGACGAGGGAGTCGGGGGTCATGCGATCACTCCTGGATATAGATCGGTCTACATATTTTTTGAACGGAACGAGGGCCCGCCGGAACGGGCCTCCGAGGCGGCGTCTTGTGCGCCGCCTGGCGCCGCCTAGGACCGCAGCAGCGCGGTGATCCGGCGGGTGACGCGGTCCAGCGGATCCCGGCTCCGGTGCGCCCGGGCCAGCAGCAGTGCGCCCTCGACCAGGGCGAGGACGGCGACCGCGGTGTCGTCCGGCTCGGGATGGCCGTCGGCGGCCAGGCGCAGGCGGAGCGCGTCCTCCCAGGAGCCGTAGGCGTCGGAGCAGACCCGGTGGAGGGGGTCGCTGGTGGCCGCCGTCTCCAGTGCCACGGTCGCCACCGGGCAGCCCTTGCGCCAGCCGGACTCCTCCAGCCGGTCGCCCAGCAGCCGGATCACCGCGGCGACCAGGCCCTCGGCGTCGGGCGCGCTCTCCGCCAGCTCGCGCAGCGCCTCGCCGATCTCCCGCCCGGCGCGCCGTACGGACTCCGCCACCAGTTGGTCCTTGCCGCCGGGGAAGTGGAAGTAGAGCGAGCCGCGCGGCGCCCCGCTCGCGGCGACCACCTGGTTCAGCCCCGTGCCGAAGTAGCCGCCGGTCTCGATGAGGTCCCGCGTCGCGTCCAGCAGCCGGCCGCGCGTCTCCTCGCCTTTCTGGCCCATGGGGAAAAAGTAGACCGGTCTTCTTATTTTCGCAAGGCGGCCGCGGCCCGGGGATCCGCTCCCCGGGCCGCAGGGCGGCCCGCGGTCGGCTCTCCGGGCCGCGGGCGGGGAGCGGTCAGCTCCGGCGGCCGATGGACAGGGCCGGTCCGGTGCGGTCCACGAAGAAGTCCTCGCCCTTGTCGTCGACGACGATGAAGGCGGGGAAGTCCTCGACCTCGATCTTCCAGACGGCCTCCATGCCGAGCTCCGGGTACTCCAGGACCTCGACCTTCCTGATGCAGTCCTGGGCCAGGCGGGCCGCCGGGCCGCCGATGGAGCCCAGGTAGAAGCCGCCGTACTTCTGGCAGGCCTCGGTGACCTGCTTGGACCGGTTGCCCTTGGCGAGCATCACCATGGAGCCGCCGGCGGCCTGGAAGCGCTCGACGTAGGAGTCCATCCGCCCGGCGGTGGTCGGGCCGAAGGAGCCGGAGGCGTAGCCCTCGGGGGTCTTGGCGGGGCCGGCGTAGTAGACGGCGTGGTCCTTCAGGTACTGCGGCATCTCACCGCCCGCGTCGAGCAGCTCGCCGATCTTGGCGTGCGCGATGTCGCGGGCGACGACCAGCGGGCCGGTCAGCGAGAGCCGGGTCTTGACCGGGTACTTCGTCAGCTCGGCGAGGATCTCCGCCATCGGCCGGTTGAGGTCGATCTTCACCACGTCGTCGGAGAGCTGCTCGTCGGTGGTGTCCGGCAGGAAGCGGGCCGGGTCGGTCTCCAGCCGCTCCAGGAAGACCCCCTCAGGGGTGATCTTCGCCAGGGCCTGGCGGTCGGCGCTGCAGGAGACCGCGATGGCCACCGGGCAGGAGGCGCCGTGCCGGGGCAGGCGGATCACCCGCACGTCGTGGCAGAAGTACTTGCCGCCGAACTGGGCGCCGATGCCGAGCTTCTGGGTGAGCTCGAAGACCTTGGCCTCCAGTTCGGTGTCGCGGAAGCCGTGCCCGCTGGGTGAGCCTTCGGTGGGGATCGAGTCCAGGTAGCGGGCGCTGGCGTACTTCGCCGTCTTCAGCGCGTACTCGGCGGAGGTGCCGCCCACCACGATCGCCAGGTGGTACGGCGGGCAGGCGGCCGTGCCCAGGGAGCGGATCTTCTCCTCCAGGAAGGCCAGCATGCGCTTCTCGTTGAGGACGGCCTTGGTCTCCTGGTACAGGAACGACTTGTTGGCGCTGCCGCCGCCCTTGGCCATGAACAGCAGCTTGTACTCGTCCGGGTGGCCGTTCGGGTCCTCGGCGTACAGCTCGATCTGGGCGGGCAGGTTGGAGCCGGTGTTCTTCTCCTCCCACATGGTGAGCGGGGCCATCTGGGAGTAGCGCAGGTTCAGCCGGGTGTAGGCGTCGTAGACGCCGCGGGAGATGTGCTCGGCGTCGGCGCCGTCGGTCAGCACGTGCCGGCCGCGCTTGCCCATCACGATGGCGGTGCCGGTGTCCTGGCACATCGGGAGCACGCCGCCGGCCGAGATGGAGGCGTTCTTGAGCAGGTCGAGGGCGACGAAGCGGTCGTTGCCGCTGGACTCGGGATCGTTGATGATCTTGCGGAGCTGGGCGAGGTGCGACGACCGCAGGTAGTGCGAGATGTCGTGGATCGCGGTCTCGGTGAGCAGCCGCAGCGCCTCGGGGTCGACCTCCAGGAACCTGCGGCCCGCGGCCTCGACTACGCGCACCCCCTCGCTGCTGACCAGGCGGTACTCCGTCTCGTCCGTTCCCAGGGGGAGCAGGTCGGTGTAGTCGAACTCGGGCATCGTCTTCGATCCTCCGTGCCGGGGGCCTTCTGCCGGTTCTCGCCGGTTCCTGCTAGAGGGTACGGCCTCCCGCGGGGCGTTCCGGAAGGCGCCCGCCGTACGGCCCGCGGAGTTCCGTCGGGGTGCCGCCGCTTCTTGGGCGAACCGTGGCGCGACCGGGACGTCCGCTTGCCCGGGGGGCGACGGAGGAATGGGTGAACGCATCCGCTCCGCTCCACCGAGGGGGAAACCATGGAAGCCAGCCAGATCATGATGCTGGGATTCGGCCTGCTGGTGCTCGCCGGGCTGCTCGTGCCGCTGATCGGGCTCGTACTGCACGAACTGGGCGTCCGGGACCAGGAGTGGCCGATCGTCCACCGCTGAGGACGGCGGGCCGGATCCGGGCGCTCCTCCCCGCGCCCGGTGGCCCCGCGTTCGGTGGTCCCGTGCCCGGTGGTCCCGTGTTCGGCGTCCGTCCGGGCGAAACGCCCTTGACGGGAACATGCGGTGTCCGTGACGTCCCTTGCCCGTACGGCGAGGGCGGCCGACCGAGAATGGATATGAGGCCGTATGTACTCAATATCCGGCATCTCGGGGGAAATCATGGAAATCGGCTCATATGTACTCTTCGTCATCGGCGTGCTCATCATCGGCGGACTCGTGGGGTCGCTGCTCACCATCGTGCTCCACATGGTCGCCGAGGAGAACAAGAACCAGCGTCCGCTGCACCACTGACGGCCAGGCGCCTTCCGGCCGCCGCTGACGGCCGGGCGCCTTCCGATCTGACGCCGCCACCGGCGGCCAGGCGCCTTCCGGCGGCCGCTGAGCGCCGCCGACGCCGGCGGGCGCCATGCGATCCCTCGCGGGTCAGGCCCGGTCCGCCACGGTGACCGCGGTCCCCGGTCGGCAGGGGACGGCTTCCTCCTGCCCGGATTCGGTGGTTTGCCCGGATCCGGTTGCATGTCCGCCCTCGGTCGCATGTCGGGATTCGGCTGTGTGTCCGGATTTGGCCGTGTGATCGGACCTGGCCGTTCGCCCTGATCCGGCCGTGAGCCCGACGGCGATCCCGGCGATGACCAGCGCGGCCCCGGCCAGGTCGGCGGCGGACGGCGCGCCGAGACCGAGTATCGCGCCCGTGGTCATCGCGCCGACCGGGATCAGCCCGGCGAACAGCCCGGCCTTGGCCGCGCCGAGCCGGGGTAGCGCGTCGTACCAGAGGAAGAACGCCACGGCGGTGACGACGACCGCCTGGTAGCCCAGGCCCGCCGCCTCGGCGGCGGTCGGCGCGCGCAGCGCCGCGGCCCCGTCGGACAGCAGCCCGATCACCCCCAGCAGCGGTACGGCGAGCGCGGAGGAGTAGGCCGAGACCCGCAGCGCGCCCAGCCGGGGCAGCAAGGGGATGGCCAGCACCGAGAAGCAGACCTCGCAGGCCAGGGCGCCCAGCGACCACAGCAGCCCGGCCGGTTCGCCGCTGCCCAGGCCGGTGGCCACGGTGGCCCCGGCCACCACGACCGCCGCCGCCCCCAGCATCCGGGCGGACGGCCGCCCGCCGATCAGGGCGAGCGCCAGCGGGACGGTGCCGAGCACGGTGCCGACCAGCGCGGGACCCCCGTGCCGGGTGGCCTCGATCACGCAGACGTTGAAGACCGCCAGCCCGGTGAGGGCGAGGGCGGCCAGCAGGACGGCCTCGCGAGGCGACGGCCGGACGAACCGCAGGCCCGACAGCCGGACGGCGGCCAGCAGGATCGCCGCGGCCAGCAGGTAGCGCAGCGCCTGGCCGCCGTAGATCGGATAGTCCTCGATCAGCCCGGAGACTCCGGCCAGGGTGCCGACCAGGAACATCGCCCCGGCTGCCTGGACGGGACCGCGGAACCGGGCCGCGCGGGTGGTGACAGCGTCGCTCATGCCCGGAATGCTAGGAGGCAATGGTTTCCCCGTTCAGTCCAATCACCGAGCAGGACAGAGGACCAATTGGCCGATCTCCATCTGAGCGTCGACCGGGCCGCGGGCGGGATCGCCGGGCAGATCACCCGCGAGCTGCGCGAAGCCGTACGGCAGGGCAGGCTGGCCGCCGGGGCGCGGCTGCCGGCGAGCCGGGAGCTGGCCAGGGACCTCGGGCTGTCGCGGGGTGTCGTGGTCGAGGCGTACGAGCAGCTGGTGGCCGAGGGGTTCCTGGTCGCGAGGGTCGGAGCCGGGACGCGGGTGGCGCCCGCCGCGGGCCGCGCACCCGACTCCGCGGACGATCCGGGACCCGCGGATCCGGGGGCGCCGGTGCACGAGTGCGACTACGGGCGCCGTCCGACCTCTCCCGACCTGAGGACCTTCCCCCGGGAGCGGTGGCTGGCCGCGACCAGGCGGGTGCTCGCAGCCCTCCCCGCCGGAGCCCTGGACTACGGCGATCCCGGCGGCGTCCCGGAGCTGCGCGAGGAACTGGCCGCCTACCTGCGCCGGGTCAGGGGGGCCGACGCGACCCCGGACGACCTGGTGATCGTGGGCGGGGTCGCCCAGGGGCTCAGCCTCACCGTCCAGGTGCTGGCCGGACGCTTCCCCGGGGAGCGCCCCGGCCGCGACCTCGGCTGGTTCACCGGCGCGGCGGCGCGCCCGGTGGACCGGGACCGGGGCGTACGGCTCGCGGTGGAGGACCCGACCGGCCTGCGCCAGCTGCCGCTGCTGCGGGCCGCGGGCGCCGACCTGGTCGCCGTACCGGCCGACGAGGAGGGCATCGACGTGGCGGCGCTGGCCGCGGCGGAGGTCCGGGCGGTGCTGCTCACCCCGGCCCACCACTACCCGACCGGGGTGGTGCTCTCCCCGCGCCGCCGCGCGGAGCTGACCGAGTGGGCCGCGGCGACGGGCGCGGTGGTCCTGGAGGACGACTACGACGCGGAGTTCCGGTTCGACCGCGACCCGGTGGGCTGCCTGCAGGGACTCGCCCCCGCCCGGGTGGTCCTCGCCGGGAGCGTCAGCAAGTCCCTGGCCCCGGGGCTCCGGCTCGGCTGGGTGGTGGCCCCGCCGCACATCGCCGGGGCGGTACGGCGGGCGCGGGCGGAGCAGGACATGGGCTCCCCGGTGCTGGAGCAGCACGTGCTGGCGGACCTCCTGCGGACCGGGGCCTACGACCGGCACCTGCGGCGGATGCGCCGGGAGTACCGGGCCCGGCGGGACGCCCTCGTGCGGGCCCTGGCCGAGCACCTCCCCGAGATCACCGTGTGGGGCGTCTCCGCGGGGCTGCACCTGTTCGCCGAGCTGCCCGGCGGCTGGGACGAGCGGGCCGTCGCGGCGGCGGCCCGGGCCCGGGGCCTGGCGG
>NZ_CDRNDK010000227.1:0-10103 GCF_977012225.1 Planomonospora algeriensis
GCCGAAGGGGCGCGGCGGCGGCCGGCCGCGGACCCGGCTTGGGAGCGCCGGTCCCGGCTGGCGCCGAGGTGGGCGCCGCAGCGCCGCCGGCCTGCCCCTCGGCCGGCCTGGGGGCCGCCTGAGGCGGCCTGGGCGCCCTTCCGGCACCCTTGTCGGACGAACCCTTGGGGGACACGCCCAAAGCTTCCGTGAGCCTGCGGACCACCGGTGCTTCGATGGTCGAGGACGCCGAACGAACGAACTCGCCCATCTCCTGGAGCTTGGCCATGACGACCTTGCTCTCCACACCGAACTCCTTGGCGAGCTCGTATACCCGGACCTTCGCCACTGCACTCCCTTACTCGGCCCGGGAGGCTGTGCCGCCGGACCGTCGTTACGTAGACGTACTCATCGCCGCATGCTCATCAGGCGCTCATAGCTATCTGACCAGCCCATCAACTCGGCGTCCTACATGACAGTTGGCAACCATTTCACCCGGTCCTTTCAGCCTGCAGCTCTTCCACGTGGCCGCGCACAAGCGACAGGTCGAGCGTTTCCGTGACGCGGAACGCGCGCGGAAACGCCCGTCTGCGCTCGGCGAGCTCGAGGCATCTCGGGGTCGGATGCAGTGAAGCACCACGTCCCGGGAGCCGTCGTCGCAGGTCGGGGACTATGACGCCCTCGACCGCCACCAGGCGGAGCAGCTCGGAGGAAACCGTGCGAACCCGGCAACCCACACAAGTTCTCAGTGGGGCAGCCTGGCCACCATATTCCAGCTTACCGTGTGGATGCATCTGCGGAACCGGCCGCACCCTCCACATGGGTGTCCGGCCGGATGTCGATGCGCCAACCGGTCAGGCGGTTGGCCAGCCGGGCGTTCTGCCCTTCCTTGCCGATGGCCAGGGAGAGCTGATAGTCCGGCACGGTCACCCGCGCGGCGCGGCCGGCGGCGTCGATCACCTCGACATGGGAAACACGGGCCGGCGACAGGGCATTCCCGACGAACTCCGCCGGATCCTCCGACCAGTCGATGATGTCGATCTTCTCGCCGTGCAGCTCGGTCATCACGTTGCGCACCCGCGACCCCATCGGGCCGATGCAGGCGCCCTTGGCGTTGACGCCCGGCCGGCGGGAGCGAACCGCGATCTTGGTACGGTGGCCCGCCTCCCGGGCGATCGCGGCGATCTCGACGGTGCCGTCGGCGATCTCCGGGACCTCCAGCGCGAAGAGCTTCTTCACCAGGCCGGGGTGGGTCCGCGACAACGTCACCGACGGGCCCTTGTGCCCCTTCTTGACCTGCACCACGTAGCAGCGGATCCGCTCCCCGTGGACGTACTCCTCACCGGGGACCTGCTCGTTGTGCGGGAGCACCGCCTCGATCTTGCCCAGGTCCACCAGGACGACCCGCGGGTCCTTGCCCTGCTGGATGACCCCGGCCACGAGCTCGCCCTCACGGCTGGCGAACTCACCGAAGTTGATCTCGTCCTCGGCGTCCCGGAGCTGCTGCAGGATGACCTGCTTGGCGGTGGTCGCGGCGATGCGGCTGAAGTTGCCCGGGGTGTCGTCGTACTCCCGGAGCACCTCCCCGCCCTCGCCGATCTCCGCGGCGTAGATGGCCACGTGACCGGTGCTCCGGTCCAGCTCGGCGCGGGCCTTGGCGGCCGCGCCCTCGGTCCGGAAATATGCGATCAGCAGCGCGTCCTCGATCGCCTTGACGACCAGGTCGAAGGAGATGTCCTTCTCCCGCTCCAGGCTGCGCAGGACGCTCATGTCGATGTCCACGAGGCTCCCCCTTAGCCCTCGTCGCCGTCTTCGCCGTCGTCTTCGGCGTCGTCGCTCTCATCGAGCCGGCGGAATTCCACCTGCACCCGTCCTCGGGCCAGGTCCTGATAGTCGGCGCGGTGCCGCACGCCCTCGACGTCCAGCTCCACACCGGTCTCGTCGGTGGCGACGATCCGGCCCTCCACGCACGTGCCGTCCCGCAGGTCGGCCTTGACCAGCCGCCCCGCCGCCCGGCGCCAGTGGCGCGGCTCGGTGAGCGGGCGGTCGACTCCGGGAGAGGAGACTTCCAGCACGTAGGGGGCGGAGCCCATCGCGTCGTCGGCGTCCAGCGCGGCGGAGACGGCGTGGCTGACCTCCGCCACCCCGTCCAGGCTCACGCCGCCGTCGCGGTCGACGACGACCCGGAGCAGCCGGCGCTTGCCCGCCGGAGTGACCGTGACGTCCTCCAGGTCGAACCCCTCGGCTCCGACGACGGGCTCCAGAAGCTTCATCAGGCGGTCGCGGGATGTGACGCTGCCCATGTCGACCTCCTATTGTCACGATCTCGTCCGGGCGCACCTCGCCCATGTGATTCCCCAGCCTATCCACACCCGGGCGCGGAAAGAGCGTCACTCGGTGTGGCAGAGCCGCCCGGGGCCGCCCGGGGCCGCCCGGGGACACCCGAGGACACCCGAGGACGCCCGGGGACACCCCGGGATCGCGAGGTGACCGCGGTTGCGAGCCCGTACGATGCTAGAGGCGTCAGCACCCCACCCGAGACCGGAGGTCGTCCGTGCGTTCCTTCACCCGGCGCGCGCTGCTGCGGAGCGGTGCCCTCGGGGCGGCCGCCGTGACGGTCGCGGGATGCGCCGGCCAGGAGCCCGGGCCCGTCCCCGCGCCGCCGCCCGATCCGGAGACCGTGCTGCTCAGGCAGCTGATCGAGGAGAAGGAGCGGACCGTCGCGCTGTACGCCGCGCTGCCCTCGCGCCGGCTCGTCCCCTTCCGGCAGCGGCACGAGGCCCACCTGGCCGAACTGCGCCGGAGACTGCCCGCAGGGAACGTTCCGGAGCCCGCCGCCACGGCGTCTCCCCCCGGCTCCCCGTCCGCCTCCGCGACCCCCTCGCCGAGTCCGAGGCCGTCCCTGCGGAAGCTGCGCGACCTGGAGCGGAAGGCCGCCGCGCTCCGCCCCCGGCAGACCGAGGGGGTCTCCCCCGCGCTCGCCCAGCTGATCGCGTGCATCGGCGCCTGCGAGGCCGCGCACGCGGTGGCCCTGCCGAGGTCGCTTTGAGCGCGGGGACCGGCGGGCTCGCCACGGCCCTGGCGGCCGAGCACGCGGCCGTCTACGCCTACGGGGTGATCGCCGCCCGGACCACGGGCGACCTGCGCACCACCGCGACGGCGGCGTTCAAGGCCCACCGCGTCCGCCGCGACCGGCTCCGGTCCCTGATCACCGAGCGCGGCGGCGTCCCGGCCGAGGCCGACGCGGCCTACGCGCTCCCGGTCACCCCGTCCACCGCGGCCCAGGCCGTGGAGTTGGCGGTGCTGGTCGAGAAGGGGGTGACCACCGCCTACCTGGAGCTGGCCGCCGACGACGACGCGGCGCTGCGCCGCATGGCCGCCCTGGCCATGCAGGAGTGCGTCAAGCGCTCCTACGGCCTGCGCCCGGAGATCGAGGCCTTCCCCGGCATGCCGCCCGGCACGGTGCCCCCGGCGGCGGCGCCCTCACCGTCGTCCTCGCCGTCCGCGGCTCCGGGGCCCGGAGAGGACGGCGTTCGCACCTCCTGACGGCCCCCAGGATGCCACAGCCCGCTTTGCGCAGGTTTGCAACCTCCGTGACGGGTAGCCGACCTCCACGGACCCACCAAGGAGGAAAGCGATGGGCTGGGGATTCAGGAAGTCGATGAAGTTCGGTCCGTTCCGTCTCAACCTCTCCCGGAGCGGGGTCGGCCACAGCTGGGGCAACCGCGCCTTCCGGGTGACCCGGACGGCCGACGGCCGCCGCACGCTCAGCGTCAACCTGCCCGGCGGCCTGCACTGGCGCAAGACCCTCAGCGGGTCGTCCCGCCGCTGATCCGGAACCCCCGGCGGACGTCCGGCGTTGTTCCCACTGCAGGCATTCGGGTTCCGGACGAGACGGGGAGAGACATGGGCTGGAACTATCACAAGTCGATCAAACTGGGTCCGTTCCGCGTCAACCTGTCCCGGCACGGGGTCGGGCACAGCTTCGGCGGCCGCCGGTTCCACGTCTCCCGGACTCCGGACGGCCGCAAGTACGTGAGCGTGACCCTGCCGGGCGGGTTCCACCTCGGCAAGGCGATCGGCGGCCACCCGCGCCGCCGGCGCTACTAGGACCCGCCGCCCGTCCCCGCCGGGGGCGCTCAGCCCGCCCCCTGCCGGGTCGACCCCGGCCGGAGGAGCAGGCCGTACGGCCGGCGGCGCGGGGGGCGTTCAGCCCGCTCCCGGCCGGGTGAACCCCAGCCGGGGCGTCGGATAGTCGCCGTAGCTCTCGACGCGCACCACCGAGCGCGAGTTGGGCGCATGGATCATGGTCTTCCGCTCGGGGTCGAGCACGATGCCCACGTGGTCGGCCTTGCCGTCCCCGGTGCTGTCGAAGAAGATCAGGTCTCCGGCCTGCACCTCGCCGTCGGGCACGCGCGGTCCGTGCACCCACTGGTCCGCGGCGACCCGGGGGATGCCGATCCCGGCCGCCTGGTAGGCGCGGAGCGTCAGCCCGGAGCAGTCGAAGGTGTGCGGCCCGGTCGCGCCGAAGACGTAGCGATCGCCGAGCTGGTCGAGCGCGTACCCCACGATCGCCTTGGCCCGGGGGTTCGCGTCCAGGTCGGGAACCGTGGGCGGGATCCCCGGGCCTCCTCCCTGGTAGCCGGTCCCGCCGGATCCGCCCCGCCCGCCCGGCCCGCTGCTCGGCGGAGGCGCGGGAGACGCGGACCGTGGTGAGGGAGCCCAGGCCGCGGGCGTGGTCGGTGCGGGGCTCGCGGGCAAGGCCGGAGTCGACCACGATCCGGACGCCGGGCACGGTGAGGCTCGACTCGGCGACCGAGGTCGCCAGGACCACCCGCCGGACGCCGCCGGGGGAGAGCACCTCGTCCTGGACGCGGGCCGGGGCCTGGCCGTGGACCTGCAGGATCCGCAGGCCGCCGGGCCGGTCCGGGCGGCCGTCCTCCGCCGGTCCGCCGGGTCGGTTCGGGCGGTCGCCTCCCTCCGGACCGCCGGAGCGCTCAAGGTCGGCGAGCATTCCGGCGACGCGGCCGATCTCGCCGACCCCGGGCAGGAAGCAGAGCACGTCCCCGTCGTGCTCGGCGAGCGCCCGCCGTACGACGTCGGCGACATGGGCCAGGAAGGCGGGGTCGACGCGCAGGCCGTGCGGCGGGGTGACCGGCCGGGTGGGCGGGGCCCAGACCGGGGTGACGGGGTGCATGGTGCCGGAGGCGCGGACGATCGGCGCCGCGGGTTCCGGTCCGTCGGGGCCGGGTGCGGTTTCCGGTCCGGGCGAGAGACCGGCGGTGGTCCCCCAGCCCGTGGGGGTGGCGGTGGTCCCCCGATCCGTGGAGGACGCGGTGTCACCGGGGGTTCCCGTGGCGAGCAGGCGGGCCCAGGGCTCGGCGTCGGCGGTCGCCGAGGCGGCGACCAGCCGCAGGTCGGGGCGGAGGGTCGCGCGGACGTCGAGCAGGAAGGCGAGGGCGGTGTCGGCGTCCAGGTGGCGCTCGTGGCACTCGTCGAGCAGGACCGTGTGCACACCGCCGAGCTCGGGGTCGCGCTGAAGGCGTTGGAGGAGGACCCCGGTGGTGACGACCTCCACGATGGTGCCGGGACCCGTCCGGCGCTCGCCCCGGACCGAGAATCCCACCTCGGCGCCGACCTCCGAGCCCAGCAGCCAGGCCATGCGCCGGGCCGCGGCCCGCACCGCCATCCGGCGCGGCTCGGCCACGATCACCCTGCTGCGGGCCGAGCCGTCGAGGAGCCCGGCGAGGGCGAGCGGGACGAGGGTGGTCTTGCCGGTGCCGGGCGGTGCGACGAGCACGGCCGCGCCGCATGCGTCCAGGGCGGCGAGCAGCTCGGGCAGGGCGTGCCGGACGGGCAGGCCGGACCACTCGGAGCGCAGGCGCCCGGTGCTCCCCGGCCCGTCCGCGGCCCGTCCGCTGTGGTCCCGTCCGTCCGCGGTCCGTCCGCCGGGGCCCGGTCCGTCCGGTGTCTGCCCGCTGTGGTCCTGTCCGTCCGCCGTCACGACCCCTATTCAACCTGCCGGATCCGGCCGGTCGGAACGAGGAGCACTACGAGGAGATCGGCACGTTCGCGAACAGCCCGACACTGGGGATCTGGACGCCCAGCTCCTCCGCGGACTCGGGCACCCCGGTGAAGACGGAGTAGTACGACTCGGTGTCCCCCGGCGCGAGGTCCCCCGTGGTGGGGCTGCACGAGCAGGTGTCCCCGTCGGTCGTGGGGCCGTACTTCTTGCCGCTGGAGGGGTCCACCAGCATCACGCCCGCGGTGCTGTTGTAGTAGAACGGGGCCGTCGCCGACTGCGACCCGAACGCGACCCACGGGTTCCAGTCGTCGGTGCCGGTGTTGCGGACCGACCACTGCAGGGTCACCCCCTGCCCCTTGCGGGTGAGCGAGGCGATCTCGACGTGCAGGGGGATCCCGTCGATCTGGAGGTCCCGGCCCACCGGCAGGCCGTTCCCGGACGGCTCCCGCCCGCCTGCGCCCGACTGGAGGACGAAGGAGAGCACGGCTGCCGCGACCGCGAGCGCGGTGACCGCGGCGAGCACCGGCACCGTCCACCGGCTCCGGGAGCCGGGGACCGGAGAGTCGGCCACCGGAGAGTCGGAACCGGACGCGACCCGAGTGTGGACCTGGAGCCGGGTCGGGGTCCAGATGTCGCTGACCGCCTTGGTCGCGGCCTCGGCCGCCACCTCCTCCTGGCCGAGGAGCCGGTCGATGAGCTGCTGGGCGGTGGGCCGGCGGGCGGGGTCCTTGTCGAGCGCCCGCTCGACGAGGGGGCGCAGCCGCTCGTCGAGCCCGTCGAGGTGCGGCGCGTGGTGGACGACCCGGTAGAGGACCGACGGAGCGGCCCCGCCGCCGAACGGGGGGCGGCCGGTGGCGGCGTAGGCGACCACGCAGCCCCACGCGAAGATGTCGGCCGCCGCCGTGACGCGCTCGCCGTTGACCTGCTCGGGGGCCATGTACGAAGGGGTGCCGATCACCACGCTGGTGTCCCCGCCGGCCGTCTCCGCGAGCTGGGCGATGCCGAAGTCGATGACCCGCGGCCCGACCGGGCTGAGCAGGATGTTCGACGGCTTGAGGTCCCGGTGGACGACCCCCGCCCGGTGGATGGCCGACAGGGCCGTGGCCACCCCGACGGCCAGGGCGTCCAGGTTGGACCCGGTGACGGGCCCCTGCTCCTCGATGACGGTCGCGAGGTCCGAGCCCTCGACGTACTCGGTGACGAGGTAGGCCTGACCGTCCTCCAGGCCCACGTCGAGCACCGCCGCCGTGCAGAAGCGCGCGACCTTCTGCGCGGCCTCCGCCTCCTTGCGGAAGCGCCGGCGGAACTCCTCCTGCGCGGCGAGCTGGGGGCGCATGACCTTGAGCGCCACCTGCCGGCCCGCGGGGTCCCGTGCCAGGTGGACGATGCCCATGCCGCCCTCGCCGAGGCGGCGGACCGGGGTGTAGACCCCGATGCGGTGCGGCGGGACGGCGGCGTCTGGAGGCGGCTGCCTGTTCATCACCGGCAATCTTGCCCGGCGTCGCCGGATATGTCAGGCATTTCTGATCACTGTGCCGTTACTGTCACTGACCATGACGGGCTCCGGGCGGGCACCGGTCCCGCCCCGGGTCACCCCTGGCCCGCGGAGGGGTCCAGGACGCCGAAGCTCACCAAGGCGATGATCACCACGCCGAGGACCACCCGGTAGATCACGAAGCCGGTGAAGCGGTGGGTGCTGATGTACTTCAGGAACCAGGAGACCGCCGCGTAGCCGACGGCGAACGAGATCACGGTGGCCAGGATGGTCGGTCCCCACGCGGGGGCCGCCTCCTCGCCGATGTCGAACAGCTTCAGCACGCCCGCGCCCAGCACGGCGGGGATGGCCAGCAGGAAGGAGTACTTCGCGGCCTCCTCGCGGCGGTAGTCGAGCAGCAGGCCCGCGGTGATCGTGCCGCCGGAGCGGGAGACGCCCGGGATCAGGGCGAGGGACTGGGCGAGGCCGTAGACGACGGAGTGGGTGAAGCTGAGGTGCCGCTCCAGCGTGAGCTTGTCGCGGGCCTTGCGGTCGGCGAGCCAGAGGATCAGGCCGAAGACGATCAGCGTGGTGCCGATCAGGCGCAGGTCCCGGAAGATCGTGTCGATCTTCTCCTCGAACAGCAGGCCCAGGACGAGGATCGGGAGCGTGCCGACGATCACGTACCAGCCCATCCGGGCGGCGTGGTGGGAGCGCAGCGCGGGCGTCCACAGGGCCCGGGTCCAGGTGGAGATGATCTCCCAGATCTCCTTGCGGAAGTAGATGAGCACCGCCGCCTCGGTGCCGAGCTGGATCACCGCGGTGAATGCGGCGCCCGGGTCCGGCCAGCCGAGGAACGCGGAGACGACCCGGATGTGGGCGCTGGAGGAGATGGGCAGGAACTCCGTCAGTCCCTGAAGGAGTCCGAGGACCACCGCTTCGAACCAGCCGATCAACGTGGATGCCTTCCCTGCCGCGCCTGCGTGACCTAGGCGAGGTTAGCGGAGGCATGGTGCGGCCGTGACTCGGCCATAAGGCCGAGGCCGGGACTTGGACCGGGACCGGGACCGGGACTTGGACTTGGACTTGGACCCACGGCGGGACCCACGGCGGGGCCGACGGCGGGACCGGGGCCGGGGCGGTGCCGGGGCCGAGGGCGGTGCCGGGGTCAGCCGGCGCGCGAACCGGACTCCCGGTCGAGGGGGCCCACGCGTCGGTCCCCTGGCTGTCGATCAGCTCCTCGGCCTCCTCCATGACGGCGTCGTCGACGGTCGCCACGGCCTCGTCGCACTGGATGAGGGGCTCGTTGTCGGGCCCCCGGCCCACCTCCCGCCCGGACAGGACCCATGCCCTGACCCCGGGCCCGCGCTCCCGGCGCAGATGGGAGTAGTCGTGCAGGCGGCGGGCCGCCCACAGCCGGATCGGCCGGTCCCCCCACCAGTCCTCCCGGGGCCACCGGGCGCCGCCGGGTACGGACCGGTGCGTGCGCATCGCCGGGTACCGACCGGCCGGGACCACCGGGGTACGGCCGGTGCGCGCCCCTGGGCATGGACCGGCCGGGGTCACCGGGCGGCGACCCCGGCCGGTGTGTCGTCAGCGGTTCCCCTTCGCCGCGGAGATGTCGGCCAGAGCCGAGTCGGAGTCGCGGTCGATCGCCAGGTCTCCGATGCTCACGATGCCGACGGCGTGGTCGTTCTCGACCACAGGCACCCGCCGCACCGCCTTGTCGCGCATCAGCTGCACGACCTGCTCGATGCTGGTGTCGGGCCGACCGTCGTGAGCTCCTCGCTGCACGCCTCCCGGACCGGGGTGTCGGGGCCCTTGTCCTGGGCCACGACGCGGACGGCGATGTCGCGGTCGGTCACGATCCCGCTGACATGGCCGTCGTCGGTGAGGATCACCGCGCCGGTGTCCTCGCTGACCATCAGCTGAGCCGCGACGGATACGGGCTGGCTCGCGTCGAGGGTCGCCGGATCGGCCGTCATCACCTCGGCCACCGTCTTGCTCATGGGTCCTCCTCTGCTCGCACTCGCCGGATTCCCTACCCTCCACAAAACGGACAAACAGTCACATTTAACGCCGCGAGCCGGTGCCCGCCTCTTCGGTGGGCACCGGCTCGCCGCGCAGGGTCACGCGGGATGCGGCGGCCGCTGGTCCGGCGGCACTCCGCCGCCCTTCCCGCCGCCCTTGCTCCCCTTGTCCGTGCCGTGCGGGCGCTCCGGAGGCCGAGGTGCCGCTGGGCGTGTCGGGCATGACGTCGAGGTTCTCGTCGTTGGTCGGCGCCCCGCCGGATCTGCGGAGCTCGGGCTGCTGTGGCTGGGTCATGGTCTTCTCCTCGCCGTGCGAGAGGGTCCGTACTCCGTCTGGAGACTGCCCACAGGCTGGGGCGCAAATCTGGACGCATAGCCCATTTAGCATTAAAGAGTTCCATTGGGGCATGGAGAGGATGTGCTGCCCGCCGGTGTGCGACGGCCGCCGGACGGCGAGGGCGATCTCCGCCCCGCCGCCCGGCGACGGTGTCGCGCACCGGCGGGATCCCCTACTACCGGGTGATCGCCACGTCGTCCACCCCGGCCTCCACCAGGGAGGCGCCCGAGGCGTCGGCCGCCTCGATGAGGATCCGCA
>NZ_CDRNDK010000228.1:0-10075 GCF_977012225.1 Planomonospora algeriensis
CGCGCGCGGCCGGCGGCTCGTCCGGCTGGCCGGACGCGGTCCCGGGGCGCGGGCCGGGCTTCGAGTCCGACGAGGTCGACCCGCTGAACGACGCGGACGCCGACGTCGACGCGCTCACCGGCATGGCGCTCATCCAGCGCGAGCTCGGCGGGCAGATCATCGAGGAGATCGACCACAGCTGACCGGCGGCGCGCCGTACCGGGTCGCCGAGGCGGGCCCCGGAGGCCCGCGGGTGCGGAGAGGCCGGAGGTCCGTCGAGTCGGGCTCCTGAGATCCGCGGGCGCGGAGAGGCCGGAGGTCCGCGGGGCCGGGTGCGGCCGAGGTTTAGCGTGCGCACTCGGGGAACACGTGCGACCGCCAGTGCACTACCTGGCTCCGACCCCGTAGGCTCGTGACGACTGACGTCATGGACGAGGAGCGCACGACGGTGAACCCAGGGGATGTCAACCTCCAGCAGCTGCTGGAGCAGGCACAGCTCATGCAGCAGCAGCTGGTGAGCGCCCAGCAGGAGCTGAACGACGCGGAGATCGAGGGCTCGGCGGGCGGCGGCCTGGTCGTGGCCACGGTCAACGGCGGCGGTGAGCTGCTGGAACTGAAGATCAGCCCCGAGGCCGTGGATCCCGGCGACCCCCAGGAGACGGCCGACACCATCGCCGACCTGGTGATCGCGGCGATCCGGGACGCGGTCCGCGCGGCCAACGACCTGCAGCAGGAGAAGCTCGGCCCGCTCGCGCAGGGGCTGGGCGGCGGCGGCCTCGGCCAGTTGCCCGGGTTCTAGGCCATGTACGAGGGGGTCGTCCAGAATCTGATCGACGAGCTGGGCATGCTGCCCGGCGTCGGTCCCAAGAGCGCGCAGCGGATCGCGTTCCACCTGCTGGCCGCCGAGCCGGCCGACGTGAAACGGCTCGCGCACGCGCTGCTGGAGGTCAAGGAGAAGGTCCGCTTCTGCCGGGTCTGCGGGAACGTGGCGGCGGAGGAGGAGTGCCGGATCTGCCGTGACGCCCGGCGCGACCCCCATGTGATCTGCGTCGTCGAGGAGTCCAAGGACGTCGTGGCGATCGAGAAGACCCGGGAGTTCCGCGGCCGCTACCACGTGCTCGGCGGGGCGATCAGCCCGATCGACGGGATCGGCCCCGACGACCTGCGCATCCGGGAGCTGATGACGCGCCTGGCCGACGGCCGGGTGACGGAGCTGATCATCGCCACCGACCCCAACCTGGAGGGGGAGGCGACGGCGACCTACCTCGCCCGGCTGGTGAAGCCGATGGGCCTGAAAGTGACACGACTGGCCAGCGGTCTGCCTGTGGGCGGTGACCTCGAGTACGCCGACGAGGTCACCCTGGGCCGCGCGTTCGAAGGACGGAGGCTGCTGGATGTCTGAGATCTCCAATGAGTGGAGCGCGTTCGCGGACCGGATCGCGGTGCACGCGCAGAACTACCTCGACGGCCTGACCCGGCTGGCGAGCGGTGAGGGCGGGGACGCCGTCCTGCCGCTGCTGCTGGTCGAGGTCGCCCAGGTCAGTTCGGCCGGCGCGCAGCTCGGCGCGAGCCAGGACGTGATCCTGTCGGAGAACTGGGAGCCGCACCTGACCGCGGACCCCGACGTCGACCCCCTGCGTACGGCGCTCGCCGAGCGGCTGGGCCCGGTGGACGACTACGCCGAGGTCTTCGACCCCTACAAGGACACCGCGGTCACGCCGTACCGCCTCTCGGACGACCTGACGGCGGTGGCGGCCGACCTCATCCACGGGCTGCGGCACTACCGGGCGGGGCGCCCGCTGGAGGCGCTGTGGTGGTGGCAGTACTCCTACTTCAACACCTGGGGCAACCACGCGGGAGCGGCGATGCGGGCGCTCCAGGCGCTCGTCGCCCACACGCGTCTCGACGTGGCGGAAGAGCGCACAACCGTGTGATCGTCCACATAGTGGTCTAAACCAGAAGAACCCTGGTGCCGCGACAGTAGACTGAGAGCTCCACAGCCCTAGATTGCTTCGGAGACATCTCGTGGCGCTCGTTGTTCAGAAGTACGGTGGTTCGTCCGTCGCCGACGCGTCCTGCATCAAGCGGGTCGCGCAGCGGATCGTCGCGACGAAAAAAGCCGGCAACGACGTCGTGGTGGTCGTCTCGGCGATGGGCGACACGACCGACGAGCTGCTCGACCTCGCCCAGCAGGTCTCGCCGCTGCCGCCGGGCCGCGAGCTCGACATGCTGCTGACCTCCGGCGAGCGTATCTCGATGGCCCTGCTGGCGATGGCGATCGCCAACCTGGGTCACGAGGCGCGCTCGTTCACCGGCTCCCAGGCCGGGGTCATCACCGACTCGACCCACGGCAAGGCGCGGATCATCGACGTGACGCCCAGCCGGATCCGGGAGGCCCTCGACGAGGGCCAGATCGCGATCGTGGCGGGTTTCCAGGGCGTCTCGCAGAACACCAAGGACATCACCACGCTGGGCCGGGGCGGCTCCGACACGACCGCGGTCGCGCTGGCCGCCGCCCTGGACGCCGACGTGTGTGAGATCTACACCGACGTGGACGGCGTCTTCACCGCCGACCCGCGCATCGTGTCGAAGGCCCGCAAGATCCACAAGATCTCCTACGACGAGATGATGGAGCTGGCGGCCTGCGGCTCGAAGATCCTGCACCTGCGCTGCGTCGAGTACGCCCGCAGGTTCAGCCTGCCGATCCACGTCAGAAGCTCGTTCAGCACCAAGGAAGGCACGTGGGTCGTCTCCGACCCCGACAGCGAAGGAAACGAGATGGAGCAGCCGATCATCTCCGGCGTCGCGCACGACCGGAGCGAGGCCAAGGTCACCGTTGTCGGGGTGCCCGACAAGGTCGGCGAGGCTGCCACGATCTTCAAAACGCTGGCGGACGCCGAGATCAACATCGACATGATCGTGCAGAACGTGTCGGCGGCGGCGACGGGCCGGACGGACATCTCCTTCACGCTGCCCACGACCGACGGCTCCGCGGCGCTGACCGCGCTGAAGAAGGTCCAGGAGCGGATCGGCTTCGAGTCGCTGCAGTTCGACGACCAGATCGGGAAGGTCTCGCTGGTCGGGGCGGGCATGCGCTCGCACCCCGGCGTCACCGCGACGTTCTTCGCCGCCCTCGCCGACGCGGGGGTGAACATCGAGATGATCTCCACCTCGGAGATCCGTATCTCGGTGATCGTCGGGCTGGACGAGGTGGACGCGGCCGTCACCGCCGCGCACCGCGCGTTCGACCTCGACGCCGACCAGGTTGAAGCAGTGATCTACGGAGGTACCGGACGATGAGCCGCAAGCCCACCCTCGCCCTGATCGGCGCGACCGGTGCCGTCGGCACCGTGATGCGCGACATCATCTCCTCCCGCGAGGACGTCTACGGCGAGATCAGGCTCGTCGCCTCCGCCCGTTCGGCGGGCAAGGTCCTGCAGGTCCGCGGCGAGAACGTGGCCGTCCAGGCGCTGGTGCCCGAGGTCTTCGACGGCGTGGACATCGCGATCTTCGACGTGCCCGACGAGGTCTCCGCCGAGTGGGTGCCGATCGCGGCCGGCCGCGGCGCGGTCGTCATCGACAAGTCCGGCACCTTCCGGATGGACCCCGAGGTCCCGCTGGTGGTGCCCGAGGTCAACCCGGAGGCCGCGCGCAACCGGCCGCGGAACATCATCTCCACCCCGAACTGCACCACGCTGTCGATGATGGCCGCGATGGGCGCGCTGCACGAGCAGTACGGCCTGCGCGAGCTGGTGGTCGCCTCCTACCAGGCGGTCTCCGGCGCGGGCGTGGCCGGTTCGGCGCGGCTCTACGACGAGGTCGAGGCCCTGGCCGGCGACCGCACGGTGGGCCAGACCGCGGGCGACGTGCGCAAGGCGCTGCAGAACAAGCTGGGCGACGCCGAGTCGCCGTTCCCGGCGCCGGTGGCGTTCAACGTCGTGCCGTGGGCGGGCTCGCTCAAGGACGGCGGCTGGGCCTCCGAGGAGCTCAAGCTCCGCAACGAGTCCCGCAAGATCCTCGGCATCGACGACCTGAAGGTCTCGGCGACCTGCGTCCGCGTCCCGGTGATCACCACGCACTCGCTGGCCGTGCACGCGACCTTCGAACGCGAGATCACCGTCGCCGACGCCCACCGGATCCTGGAGGCCGCCCCGACCGTGGTCGTCATGGACGACCCGGCGAACGGCGTCTACCCGACCCCGGCCGACGTCGTCGGCACCGACCCCACCTACGTGGGCCGGATCCGCCAGGCGCTCGACTTCCCGAACACGCTCGACCTGTTCGTCTGCGGCGACAACCTCCGCAAGGGCGCGGCCCTGAACGCGGCGGAGATCGCCGAGCTGGTCGCGGCCGAGTTCACCGGCTGACGCCCTCCGCACGGGCCGTCGCGGGCCCCTTCCGCCGTGTGGTGGAAGGGGCCCGTCCGCGTGCGGAGCCGTTTCCGCGCGGCCGTCCGCGTGCGGAGCCGTTTCCGCGCGGCCGTCGCGTGGGGCGGTTCCCGCGCGGGCCCGGAGCGGCCGGAGCCGGGCGCTCGCGGGTCAGCGGAAGAGGATGTCCCAGTGGGACGGCGTGCGGGCGTAGAGGGACTCCGGAGAGCCGTAGAGGAGCGCCCCGTCGGAGCGCACGCCGCGGAACGGCTGGGTGCGGGTGATGTGCCGGTCGACGCAGGCGTTGGGCGCCACGTCCAGCTTGTAACCGTTCCCGTGGCTGTAGCGGCCGACCACGTGGCCGATCTCGGTGCCGCCGGTGAGGGTGAGCGGGCAGCCGCTGCGGCGCTTGAGCCGGATCGCCCCCCGCAGCGTCCTGGTCCTGATCGCCTCCAGCGAGGTGCACTGCCGCAGCCGGCGGTCGGTGCACCCACCGGACGAGTACAGCCCCAGACCGGCCCGCTGCAGCCTCCTGGCCGCCTGCGTGTGGTTGAGCCATACCGATCGCACCCGGCGGGGCCGGGAGGCCGGGGCCGCCAGGCGCATCGGAGTCGCCAGAGCCGCCGCAGGCACCGGTGCGGCCGGCGCCGGGCCACGGGCAGGGGCGGCGGTGACGCCGACCGCTGCGATGAGTGTTGTCTGTACGGCGAACAGGGTGCCGGCGGCAAGCCGGACGCTCTTCCGTTCGCAGGGACGTGTCCCCATACACCTTTTCCTTGTCGCGGGTTCGCCCTTCCGCCGAGAAGATCAGTCCCACGCCCGGGACCGGATGACTCCTGGGACGCTCCGATCTTTGCCCTGTGATGTCGATCACCGTGAGGCGCCATGACTCACGGGGCCCCGGGCCGTACAGTGACGAGCGTGGCCGAGCCGACCCGCAGGACCAGGGGATCCGACAGGACCCGCGAAGCGATCGTGGAGACGGCCCTGCGGCTGTTCCGCGAGCGGGGCTACGAGGCGACCACCATGCGGGCCATCGCGGCCGAGGCCGGTGTCTCGGTGGGGAACGCCTACTACTACTTCTCCTCCAAGGAGGCGCTGGTCCAGGCCTACTACGACCGGGCGCAGGCCGAGCACGAGGCGGCGTGCGAGCGGGTGCTGGCCACCGAGCGCTCCCTGGCCGGGCGGCTGGGCGGGGTGCTGCGGGAGTGGGTGCGGGTCTCCGAGCCGTACCACGAGTTCGCGGTGAAGTTCTTCAAGCACGCGGCCGAGCCGAGCAACCCGCTCAGCCCGTTCAGCGCCGACTCCTCGCCCGCGCGGGAGGCGTCGATCGCGATCTACCGCCGGGTCGTCGAGGGCTCGGCCGACCGGATGGACGCCGAGATCAGGGCGGAGCTGCCGGAGCTGCTCTGGCTGCTGTCGATGGGCGTGGTGCTGTTCTGGGTGCACGACGACTCGGAGGGCTGCCGGCGGACCCACCGGTTCATCGACCTCACCGTGCCGCTGGTCGACCGGCTGGTCGGCCTCTCCCATCTGCCGGGCCTGCGCGGCGTGGCGAAGGACTTCATCGCCGGGGTGCACGAGCTGCGCTCCTGACGGCCCGTTCCCATGACATACCGTCCGGTTGGTATGGTCAGATCGTTGACATCCCCGGGGTGGTGTACGGCAAGCTGGAACAGAATTTCGTTCTAGGCAATGGCGGTGGCGGTGACCGTTAGGGCGGTGACGGCCAGGGTGGCGGCATGGGCCGCGGGACGGACCGAGAGTCGGACCGAGGGCCGGGCCGCGGGACAGATCGCGGGACGGACCGCGGGACAGGTCGCGAGCCGGACCGAGGGCTGGGCCACGGGACGGGCCGACAGCCGGAGCGGGACAGGCGTCGAACGGGCGCTGAACGGAGCCGGACGCGGAGTCCGGGCACGGAGCATGGGAGGCACATGATGGCGACGGGCGCACGCTGGGGGATGACGGTTCCCTTCTACGACCGCTCACTGGCGGGCTCGAAGGAGCTGGTGGCCGAGCTGCCGGCGCTCGGTTACACCGACATGTGGTCGGCCGAGGTCAACGGCGTGGACGGCTTCACCCCGCTCGCGCTGGCCAACGAGTGGGCCCCGGGCCTGCGCCTCGGCAGCGCGATCGTCCCCGTCTCCACCCGGGGCCCCGGCCTGCTGGCCATGTCCGCCGCCACGCTCGCCGACCTCGCCCCGGACCGGTTCGTGCTGGGCGTCGGCGCCTCCTCCCCGGCCATCGTCGAGCGCTGGAACGCCGGGGAGTTCACCAAGCCCTTCTCCCGGACCCGCGACACGCTGCGCTTCCTGAAGAAGGCCCTGGCGGGTGAGAAGGTCACCGAGAAGTACGAGACGTTCGAGGTCAAGGGGTTCAAGCTGGAGCGCGCCCCCAAGGTCGCGCCGAAGATCGTGCTGGCCGCGCTGCGCCCCCGGATGCTCCACCTGGCGGCCGAGGAGGCCGACGGCGCGATCACCAACTGGCTCTCGCCGGAGGACGTGCGGAAGATCCGGGCCGAGGTCGGGCCGGAGACCGAACTGATCGCCCGGCTCTTCGTGTGCGTCAGCGAGGACACGGAGAAGGTCCGCGAGCTGGGCCGGTGGATGCTCGCGAGCTATCTGACCGTCCCGGTCTACGCGGCCTTCCACGACTGGCTGGGGCGCGGCGACGTCCTGCGGCCGATGCACGAGGCCTGGGCCGCCGGGGATCGGCAGGCGGCGCTCAAGGCCATTCCCGACGAGGTCGTGGACGCGCTCATCGTGCACGGCGACGCGGCCGCCTGCCGGGCCAGGATCCGCCGGTACGTCGAGAACGGCCTGGACACGCCGGTGCTCGCACCCATCCCCGGCGGCGAGGTGCCGATCGCGCAGGCCGTACGGGATCTGGCGCCGAACGCGGAGTGAACGCGAGGCCGTGCGGATGATCCGGCGCCGGGCGGAGCCGAAGCGGCGCGTGGTGAAGTCGGGCGGAGCCGAAGCGGCGCGGGGCCACTGCGGGGGAGCGGACGCGGGGTCGCCGTGCGGGACGGGCGTGAGGTCTCGGGAACCGGAGAGCGGGATCACGCGTTATATCGTGAAACCGCGGGGTAGTGCGCGGTCCGGCGGACACGTTCTGCGAGGAGGTTCCCGATGGCGAAGGCAGCACGGGCGGCACAGGCGTGGCGGGTGTACCGGGACGTGTCGAAGCCCGGGTCGCCCGGGCTCGGCGCACGGCTGCGGGCGATGCCGCGGCTCGTCGGTTCGGTGATGCGCGGCCGGTACCCCGGCATGGGCCGGGGGAGGCTGGCCATGATGGGCCTGGGCGTGCTCTACATGGTCTCGCCCATCGACCTCGTCCCGGACTTCCTGGCGCTGGTCGGGGTGGCCGACGATTTCGGCGTCTTCCTCTGGCTGATGGGCTCGCTGCTCGGGGAGAGCGGGCGCTACGTCGAGTGGGAGCGCCGCCGTCTCGCCGGTCCTCCCGCCGCCGGGCCCGCCGGGTCCCCGCGCTAGATCTGCTCCATCCTGAGCCACGCCCGGGACGGGAGCGGGTGCCCGAACAGTCGGGCGGCGTTGCCGTAGGCCACCCGGGCGATGTCGGCGGGCGGGAGGCTGCCCAGGTTGCGGGCGAGCGCCTGCTGGGTGTCGGGCCAGGTCGAGTCGGAGTGCGGATAGCCGCTCTCCAGCAGGACGTGCTCCAGGCCGACCGCCAGGCGCACGCCCGACAGCGCGTGGTCGTCGAGCGTGCCGAAGAAGAAGTTGCGGCGCAGGACCTCGCTGGGCTTCAGCCCGCCCTCCCAGGCCGCCTCCCCGGCGACCGGGTGGTCCAGCGCGTAGTCGGCCCGCTCGGCGAGCATCGGCAGCCAGCCCACGCCCCCCTCCACGATCAGGATCCGCAGTGCGGGGAAGCGCAGCGGCACGCCCGACCAGAGCCAGTCGGCGCAGGCGAACATGGCGCTGGCCGGCATGAGCGTGGTGATCGCCTCGACGGGGGTGTCGGGTGAGGGCACCGGGGTCCAGGAGCCCGCGCCGGTGTGCAGGCAGACGACGGTGCCGGTCTCCTCGCAGGCGCGGAAGAACGGGTCCCAGTGCTCGCCGTGGATCGACGGCAGGCGCAGACGGGTGGGGAACTCGGGGAACAGCACGGCCTTGAAGCCGCGCGAGGCGTTGTCCCGGATCTCCTTGGCCGCGAGCTCGGGGTCGGTGAGCCACGGCAGCTGCAGGGCGATGATCCGCTCCGGGTAGGTGCCGGCCCAGACGTCGACGTGCCAGTCGTTCCAGGCCCGCAGGACCGCCAGGCCCAGCTCCTGGTCGCGGGTGCGGGAGAAGACCATGCCCGACTGCCCGGCGAGCATGCCGGGGAAGCAGAGCGCCGCCCAGACCCCCGCGCGGTCCATGTCCTCGACGCGGGCCTCGATGTCGTGGCAGCCCGGGCGCATCTGCTCGAACCGGACCGGGTCGAGCGTCCACTGCTCACGCGGCAGGCCCGCGCCGACGTCGAGCCCGGCGCACGGGTAGGTGGCCCCGCCGTACCGCCAGACCTGGTGGCCCGAATCGGTCTCCACGACCTTGGGCGCGACTTCGGCGTACTTCTCCGGGAGGCGGCCCTCGAACATGTCGGGCGGCTCGATCAGGTGGTCGTCGACCGAGATGATCACATGGTCCCGCCGCCTGGGCTCGGGGTCGGGCAGTAGCGGCGCAGTCACGCGGTCAACGGTACGGCGTCGGCGTCACGCTGGACAAGCGATGGGGTCTCGTGTTGATCCCGAAGGTCAAGCGTTCACCTTTTCTGTGCTTTTCTGGCCGGCCTGGGCCTTCAGATCGGCGGCCTCGCGGCGGATCAGCAGGACCCAGCCGCCGATGGCGACCCCGATGAACAGCCACCACTGCACGCCGTACGCCAGGTTGAGCCCGCCGCCCTCGCCGACCTCCGGCTCGGGCACCGGCGCGGGCGCGGCGGCGGCCTCCGGGGACTGCCGGACCAGCTCCACGAAGCCGCCGAGCAGGCGGTACGGCAGGCCCTCGCCGATCGCGGCGGGGTCGATCAGCATGATCTGCCCGGCGGGGAGTCCTTTCAGGTCGCGGATGCCGGAGGACTCCTCGGTCTCGGCGGGGCGGAGCCGCCCGGTGACGGTCACCTGACCGGAGGAGGGCGCGGGCACCTCGGGGAGCGCGTCGGCGGTGGCGCCGGCCCGGACCCATCCCCGGTTCACGAGCACCGCCTGGCCGTCGCCGACGACCAGCGGGGTGATCACGTAGAAGCCGACGGCCCCGTCCTGGACGCGGCGGCGAGCCAGCAGCTGGCGCGAGGGGTCGAACGTGCCGGTCGCCGTCACCGTGCGGTACTTGTCCTGGTCGCGCACGGCGCCGCCCGCGGTGGTGAGCGTCGCGACGGGGACCGGGGGCGCCTCGAGGTTGGCCGTGGTCCGGTCGCTGCCGGCCGACCGCTCCTCGTAGCGCCCGAACTGCCATCGGCCCAGGAGGACGAAGGCGGGGATGACCAGCAGCACCACGATGTGGAGCGCGATCCACCGGCGGGTCAGAAGGAAGCGGTACACGTCACCAAGGGTAGGCACCGCATCGACCGCCCCGTCCGCCGAGTGGCCCTCAGGGCGTGTCTCCGCCGGATGGAGAGCCTCCGGCGGTCCTCGCGCCCGGTGCCGCGGGGCCGGCGGCCGGGAGTCCGTCGTCACGCGGCCGGTCCCCGGCGTCCCGGTGTCCGCGCCGGGCGGGCCGCCGCGACGG
>NZ_CDRNDK010000229.1:0-10011 GCF_977012225.1 Planomonospora algeriensis
CCCCGCTGCGGCCCGGCGGCCTGCGCGGGGCGCTGCTGTCCTGGGACGGGCGGCTGGTCGACGACGCCCGGCTGGTGGTGGCGCTGGCCAGGACGGCCGCCGCGCACGGCGCGGCGGTCCTGACCCGGTGCCGGGCGCTGGAACTGGACGGCGCGGGAGCGCGGGTCCGCGACGAGCTCACCGGGGAGACCTTCGCGATCCGGGCGCGGGCGGTGATCAACGCCGCCGGGGTCTGGGCCTCCCGGCTGAACCCGGGCATCCCGTTGCGCCCGTCGCGCGGCACCCACCTGGTACTGCGCCCCGAGACCCTGCCGGGACTGCGGGCCGGCCTGCACGTGCCGATCCCCGGGACGGGCAACCGCTTCGCCCTGGTGCTGCCCCAGGCCGACGGGCGCATCTACGTCGGGCTGACCGACGAGCCGGTGGAGGGGCCGGTCCCGGACGTGCCGGAGGCCCCCGAGGAGGACGTGGCGTTCCTGCTGGACGTGCTCAACTCGGTGCTGGGCGCCCCGGTCCGGCGCCAGGACGTGGCCGGGGCCTTCGCCGGGCTGCGCCCGCTGCTGGCCGCCGAGGGGCGCACCGCCGACCTGTCCCGGCGGCACGAGCTGCTCACCTCCGAGGACGAGGTGATCACGATCGTGGGCGGCAAGCTCACCACCTACCGGCGGATGGCCGAGGACGCGGTCGACTGGGCCGTGTGGCTCCACGACCTGGGCGCGGGGCCGAGCCGTACGGCGCGGCTGCCGCTGGTCGGGGCCGTCCCGGCGGGGGTCCGGCCCGCCGACCGGCTGGCAGAGCGGTACGGGAGCGAGGCCGGGGCCGTGCGGGCCTTGATGGAGCGCGACCCCGCGCTGGCCGAGCCGCTGCCCACCGGGGTCACCGGGGCCGAGCTCGTCTGGGCGGTCCGGCACGAAGGGGCGCTGGACGCGGGCGACCTGCTGGACCGGCGGACCCGGATCGGCCTGGTGCCGCAGGACCGGGAGGCGGCCCTGCCCGCCGCGCGGGCGGCCCTGGCCTATCCGGAGGAGCCGAATCGGGCCTGAGCTTTTTCAAACCCGTCGCCATACCCTCCAAAGCGTTAGGTTAGTCTTACCTAAGCCTGGATAGGGGGACCGAGAGGGCTCGGGGAAGGGGGCAGGGATGACGGCGAAGGGGTGCCCGCACTCCGCGTTCAGCCATACCGCGGAGATGCCGGTCCATGCCAGCGCGACGGTCGGCGCCCGCTTCTGGCTGCTCATCGAGCACTCCGGGCCCTGGGCGTCCCATCTGGAGGACTGCGTCCTTCCCGAGGACGTGCACACCCTCATCAAACGGGCGACCAACCTCGGCATCCGCCCCCAGCTGATCCGCCGGCCGGGCCGCCGGACGCCCCCGGCCCCCGGCATCCACGTCATGGTGGGCGACGCGCGCGGCCCCGAGCCGTGGCTCGCCGAGGCCGTCGTCGCCGACCCGGACGATCTCGACCTGGACGCGCTCGTGGCCGGAGTGCTCCCCAAGTCCTGCATACTGGTGAGTGAGCCGGTTTTTCTGGTCTGCACGCACGCGAAGCGCAACGTGTGCTGCGCCCGCATTGGACTTCCCCTAGCTCGTTCGCTGGCCGAGGTTTGGCCGGACAGAACATGGGAAACATCACATGTTGGCGGCGATCGCTACGCCGCCAATCTCGTGTGCTTGCCACACGGCCTCTACTACGGCAGCATGTCTCAAGCTGCTGCGATCGCAGCAGCGGACGCGTACCGGTCCGGCGAGGTTGTTCTCGACCGTTTCCGGGGGCGCGCGGGCATTCCTGAGCCACTGCAAGCTGCCGAGCATTTCGTCCGTGCCCACACGGGAGAGCTCTCGGTCGGCGGAGTGGCCGTGGAGTCCTCCAGGTCGGACGGCGAAGCCACCGAGGCCATCGTGCGCGGTAGCGACGCTCGTTTTCGGGTAGTGGTTGAACCCATGACGCTCACGGCGCCATGTGGTACGGCTTGCGCCGACACGATCACCACCTATCGGCTGGTCACGCTGGACAGGCTCACGTCTGTGCGGTACGCCACGCCCGTGCCGGCCTGATCGGGGAACATCGCGGCTGATCCACGCGTTGGCACCAAGGATGTCAAAAGCGTCCAATGCGGCAGTAACCCGAAATTCTTCTCACTAGAAGGTGGTTTTCTCATGTCTCAGGTACGTCGGCAGACCGCCCGTCCTCGGCCCAGCTGGGGCTGGCAGGATGACGCCGCGTGCCGGGGCGAGGACCTCGTGCTCTTCTTCGGTCCCGATGGCGAACGTCAGCCCGAGCGTGACATCCGCGAGCGCAAGGCCAAGGCCATCTGCGCCCAGTGCCCCGTCCGCGCCGAGTGCCTGGACTACGCGCTGTCCCGCCCGGAGAAGTACGGCACCTGGGGCGGTCTGAACGAGGACGAGCGCGCCTCCGAGCGCCGTCGTCGCATGCGCCGCGCCGCCAGCGCCGGCATCAGCGCCGTCGCCTGAACACCTCCACCCGGCTTCCCCCGCACGTGTGATCTCGCTGGTCCCCCGGAACCGCAGCGAGATCACACGTCGCCGTATCCGGGCCCATCCCCTCGGGCCCGGATCTCTTGCGTCAGGGCCGGTTACGGCCCGGCTTCCGCATCTCCTTGTGGATGACCTTCCACTTGTTCTGCAGCTCCTTGCGGAGCCGCGCGTCGGTCCGGGAGGCCATCCAGGCCGCCTCCCGCTGGAGCTTCCGCCAGCTGGCCAGCCTGCGCTCGGGGAGCGTGCCGTCCTCGATCGCGGCGATGACCGCGCAGCCCGGCTCGCTGTCGTGACCGCAGTCGGCGAACCTGCACTCCTCGGCGAACTCCTCGATGTCGGCGAAGACCGCCTCCACGCCCTCGCCCATCTCGTACAGGCCGATGCGGCGGATGCCGGGCGTGTCGATGACGAGCCCGCCGCCGGACAGCGGGATGAGCTCGCGGTGCACGGTGGTGTGCCGGCCCCGGCCGTCGCCCGCGCGGACCTGCTGGGTCTCCATCACCGCCTCCCCGGCCAGGGCGTTGACCAGCGTGGACTTGCCCGCACCCGAAGCGCCCAGCACCACCGCGGTGCGGGAGCCCTCCAGGTAGCCGCGGACGAGGTCGACGCCCTCGCCGGTGACGGAGCAGACGGCGTGCACGTCCACGCCCGGCGCGGCCGAGGCGACCTCGTCCATCAGGAAGCCGAGGCCGTCGCCGATCAGGTCGGCCTTGGTGACCAGGACCACCGGGTGCCCCCCGCTCTCCCAGGCCAGGGCGAGCAGCCGTTCGATCCGGCCCAGGTCGGCGGTGTCGGTGGCGTGCAGGGCGGGCTCGGCGACGAAGACGACGTCGACGTTGGCGGCCAGCACCTGGCCCCGGGAGTCGCCGGACAGGCCGCCCTGCGAGGTCCGGCCCACCCCTCCCCGGACGAAGGCGGTACGGCGCGGCAGCAGCGCCTCCAGTTCGAAGCGCCCCTCGGGGAGCCGGCGGATCGCGGCCCAGTCCCCCACGCAGGGCAGGTCGACCGGGTCGGCGGCGGCGGCCCGCCGTACACGGGCGCTGTAGTGGGCGGTCAGGTGGCCTTCGGCGCAGAGCACCTCGGCGGCGCCGCGGTCGACGCGGGCCACCCGGGCGGGCAGCGTCCCGGCGGGGAGTTCGGCGGCGAGGGAGTCGTTCCAGCCGAGCGCGGAGAGATCGTAGAAGTCAGGAAGAACTGACGAGGACAACGTGGGTACACCCTTTGGAAAAGACCGGGTGCCCCGCGCTGCGAAGTCGGCTAGGCGGACACCCGGAGGTTGACGGACGGCGGGTTCGTCAGAAAGGCCCGCATAGTCCTCACCTCCCTCTCGTGTCGTCGCCACCCGGCATCACCGGGCGGCACGTGGCCGGGTCCACTATAACGCGGACCCGGCCGGTGTCCGCAAACGCTTTTCCGCCCGCGCGCCGCGCGGGCGGTCAGATCACAGGCCGGGGGCCGGGAAGCGCGAGGTCAGCTCGCGCACCTCGCCCTGCACGCGGGCGACGACGTGCTCGGCCTCGTCCTCGCCCTTGGCCAGGGCGGTGACGACCTGGTCGATCCAGACGCCGATCTGCCGCATCTCGTCCGTGCCCATGCCGCGGCTGGTCACGCCCGCGGTGCCCAGCCGGATGCCCGACGGGTCGAACGGCTTGCGCGTGTCGAACGGCACCGAGTTGTAGTTGGTCTCCAGTCCCGCCCGGTCCAGGGCCTGGGCGGCGGGCTTGCCGCCGACGCCCTTGGGGGTCAGGTCCATCAGGATGAGGTGGTTGTCGGTGCCGCCGGAGACCAGGTCGAACCCGCGGGAGTTGAGCTCCTCGGCCAGCGCCCGGGCGTTGGCGACGACCTGGTGGGCGTAGGCCTTGAACTCCTCGGTGGCGGCCTCGCCGAGCGCCACCGCGATGGCGGCGGTGGTGTGGTTGTGCGGACCGCCCTGCAGGCCGGGGAAGACGGCCTTGTTCAGCGCGGTGGCGTGCTCGTCGGAGGTGGCCATCAGCATGGCGCCGCGCGGGCCGCGCAGCGTCTTGTGCGTGGTGGTGGAGATGACGTCGGCGTGGCCGACCGGCGACGGGTGGGCGCCGCCCGCGACCAGGCCGGCGATGTGCGCGATGTCGGCGGCGAGGACGGCGCCCACCTCGCGGGCGATCTCGGCGAAGGCCGGGAAGTCGATCGTGCGCGGGATCGCGGTGCCGCCGCAGAAGATCAGCTTGGGGCGCTCGCGGAGGGCGATCTCGCGGACCTCGTCCAGGTCCACGCGGCCGGTGTCCTTGCGCACGCCGTACCGGACCGGGTTGAACCACTTGCCGGTGGCCGAGACCGACCAGCCGTGGGTGAGGTGGCCACCGAAGGGCAGGCCCATGCCCATCACGGTGTCGCCGGGCTGCAGGAAGGCCATGTAGATCGCGAGGTTGGCGGGCGAGCCGGAGTAGGGCTGGACGTTGGCGTGGTTCACGCCGAACAGCGACTTGGCCCGCTCGATCGCCAGGGTCTCGATCTGGTCGATGACCTGCTGGCCCTCGTAGTAGCGCTTGCCGGGGTAGCCCTCGGAGTACTTGTTCGTGAGCACGGTGCCCGTGGCCTCGAGCACGGCCTTGGAGACGTAGTTCTCCGACGCGATCAGTTTGACCGTGTCGGTCTGGCGGCGCTCCTCCGCCTTGATCAGGTCGGCGATCTGCGGATCGACGCTGGAAAGAGAACCACTCATGGCGCCTTCACTCCCTGCCTACGTTGACGACATGCGGAGACCCAGGCGCGCGGCCTCCGCCGTTTCCGCTCCCCGGTGGTTGTTCCACCAAATGCGCCAGTCGCGCTTAGACGATATCGGACCGTCCCCCGCGGCTGACCCGTCCCGTGCCGTCGGCGGGCCAGAGCCGGTCCACCTCGGCGTTGAGCGTGGCGCCGATGAGCACGGCCAGGGCCGTGATGTACAGCCACAGCAGGACCGCGATCGGGGAGGCCAGCGAGCCGTAGATGGACACCGGCGTGAACCAGTCGGCCAGCACCGCGCGCAGCACCGCGGCGCAGGCGATCCAGATGATGAGCGCCAGCACGGCGCCGGGCATCTCCCGCCACCAGCGCGTGCGCACCGGCACGCTGACGTGGTACAGCAGGGTGAGGAAGAAGACGGAGCCGACGACCACCACCGGCCAGTAGAGCACGTCCACCAGCCCTCCGTAGTCGCGCGGCAGCGCGCCGCGCAGCGCCTCGGGCCCGAGCACCAGGACCGGCATGACCAGCAGGCCGCTCAGCAGGCCCGCGAGGTAGAGCCCGAAGGACATCAGGCGGGTGCGGATGATGCCGCGCTCCTCGCCGAGGCCGTAGGCCACCGTGATCAGGTCCACGTAGACGTACAGCGCCCGCGAGCCCGACCAGAGCGCGAGCACGAAGCCCAGCGAGATCAGCGAGACCTGGTTCTCCGGTCTCAGCACGTCGTCGATGAGCGGGGTGACGACGGTGTCCACGGCGTTGTCGGTGAACAGCAGGTGGGCCTGCCGGTCGATCCAGAGGCTGACGTCCTGCACGGTCTCCGGCCCGAACACCTTGGTGAGCTGGCCCACCACGCCGATCAGGCCCAGCACGAACGGCGGGAGCGACAGCAGCGCGAAGAAGGCCGCCTCCCCCGCCAGCCCGGTGACCCGGTAGGCGACGCCGGCGTTCGTGGTGGCCACCGCCAGCGCCCACGTGCCGGTGCCGCGCACCCAGGAGAGCCCGGCCCGCAGCCTGGCGCTGTGGCGGCGCAGCCTGGAGTGGCCCCGCGGCCGTCGCCGCTTCGGTCCCGGCCGCCGCGCCGAGGCATCAGTGGACGTCATGGCACCCAACGGTATTCCCCCGCGGCCCTGTCCCACGAACTCGATCGGTGACGATCCGCCCCGCCCGCCGCCCCCGCCACCTGCGAGGAGACCCGCGAGGGGCGGCGGGCGGGGCCGGGAGCGGGCCCGGCGGCACAATGGAGGCATGATCTGCGACTCCTGCAAGGACCGCCGCCACGAGGACTGCCGGGGCGGGACGTGGTGCGACTGCCAGCACCAGCCCGCCGTCGAGCCCCGGGAGTCCCCGCTGGACTGGCCCCGCCAGGGCTGAGGCCGTACCTCCGGGGGCCGGTCCCGGCCCGAGCCAAAGCCCGGCCCGAGCTAATCCCCGGCCCGAGCCAAAGCCCGGACCAAGACCGCGTCCAGAGTGTGGACCCGATATTGGACATCTCGGGTCGCCAAGGTATCGTCATGGACATGCCAGCGGACCCCATGCTCGTCGTGCGACGCCACGTCGACCTCCTGCGTGTCCGCAGCGCGATCTGTCGCAACGCCCGTTGACCGTCGCCCTTCGCTGACTTCACCCAGCTCGGCGCGCGACAGGCGTTCTTCCCCGGAGTAACCGCTTCCCGCGGAGCAGAACCGGCCCCCGCACTCGACGATGAGGCGGGAGGAGCCTGTGCGTGTCCGTCACGTCTTCCCACCATCCGTAAGGACGCGCACACATGACGACCCCGGCACGCCCGGCCAACCGCCACCACAAGCGCCCGAAGGGCGAAGGCCAGTGGGCTCTCGGCTACCGAGAGCCGCTGAACAAGAACGAGGAACTGAAGAAGAACGACGACGGGCTCAACGTCCGTCAGCGGATCATCGACGTCTACTCCAAGGGCGGCTTCGACTCCATCGACCCGGCCGACCTGCGGGGCCGGATGCGCTGGTACGGCCTCTACACCCAGCGCCGGCCCGGGATCGACGGCGGCAAGACCGCGGTCCTGGCCCCCGAGGAGCTCGACGACCGCTACTTCATGCTCCGCGTCCGCATCGACGGCGGCCGGCTCAGCCTGGAGCAGCTGCGCACCATCGCCGACATCTCCAACCTCTACGGCCGCGGCACCGCCGACGTCACCGACCGGCAGAACATCCAGATCCACTGGATCGAGATCGAGTCGGTCCCCGACATCTGGGCACGGCTGGAGGCGGTGGGCCTGTCGACCACCGAGGCCTGCGGCGACGTCCCCCGCGTCATCATCGGCTGCCCGCTCGCCGGGATCGACACCGACGAGGTCCTCGACGCCACCGACCAGGTCCGCCAGATCTACGACGACTACATCGGCAACCCGGACTTCTCCAACCTGCCGCGCAAGTTCAAGACCGCGCTGAGCGGCTGCCCGGCGCACTGCACCGTGCACGAGATCAACGACGTGGCCTTCGTCGGCGTCGTCAACGAGCGGGGCGAGGCGGGCTACGACCTGTGGGTCGGCGGCGGCCTGTCGACCAACCCGATGCTCGCCAAGCGCCTGGGCGTCTTCGTCACCCCCGAGCAGGCCTCCGAGGTCTACGGCGGCGTGATCGGCATCTTCCGCGACTACGGCTACCGCCGCCTGCGCCACCGGGCGCGGTTGAAGTTCCTGGTCAGCGACTGGGGCACCGAGAAATTCCGCGAAATTCTCGAGAAGGAGTACCTCGGGTACACGCTGCCCGACGGCCCCGCGCCCGCGGCGCCGCGCAGCGAGCGCCGCGACCACGTGGGCGTCTTCCCGCAGAAGGACGGCAACTTCTACGTCGGCTTCACCCCCCGGGTCGGCCGCCTCAGCGGGGACAAGCTGCACCTGATCGCCGACATCGCCGAGCGGCACGGCTCCGGCCGGGTGCACACCACGATCGAGCAGAAGATGGTCGTCCTCGACGTCGCCCCCGACCGGGTGGACAGCCTGGTGGCCGAGCTGGAGGCCAACGACCTGCAGGTCAACCCCTCCACCTTCCGCCGCCAGACGATGGCCTGCACCGGCATCCAGTTCTGCAAGCTGGCGATCGTCGACACCAAGGACACCGCGTCCCACCTGATCGACGAGCTGGAGGCCCGCCTTCCGGACTTCACCGAGCAGCTGACCATCAACGTCAACGGCTGCCCGAACTCCTGCGCGCGCGTCCAGACCGCCGACATCGGCCTGAAGGGCCAGCTGGTGGTGAACGACGCCGGCGAGCAGGTCGAGGGCTTCCAGATCCAGCTGGGCGGTTCGCTCGGCGCCGACTCCGGATTCGGCCGGAAGGTCCGCGGCCTGAAGGCCACCGCCGCGGAGCTGCCCGACTACGTCGAACGCGTGTTGCGCACCTTCGAGAAGCAGCGGAACGAGGGCGAGACCTTCGCCGCCTGGGCGCGGCGGGCCGACGACGCGGACCTCAAGTGAGCGGCAGAGCGGTCCCGTTCCACTGCCCGTACTGCGGTGAAGAGGACCTGGAGCCCTACGAGGGCGACGGCGGCTGGTACTGCCGCTCGTGCGCCCGCGCCTTCAAGCTGAAGTTTCTCGGAATCGGAGTGGTGAGATGACCCTGGTGGACGTGGAGATCGGATTACGTCAGCAGCGCGACACGCTCGACCTGCAGGACATCGTCGAGTCCGCCGCGCGGTTCCTGGAGGACGCCCCCGCCATCGAGATCATCCGCTGGGCGGCGGCGACCTTCGGCGACCGGCTCTGCCTGACCGCGTCGATGAGCGACGCCCTGATGATCGACCTGGTCAGCAAGGTCAAGCCGGGCGTGGACGTGCTGTTCATCGACACCGGCTACCACTTCGCCGAGACGATCGGCACCCGGGACGCGGTCCAGCAGGTCTACGACGTCAACGTGATCGATGTGCGGCCCTCCCGGACGGTGGCCGAGCAGGAGCGCGACCTCGGTCCGCGGCTGTTCGGCCGCAACCCCGACCTGTGCTGCTTCCTACGCAAGGTCGAGCCGCTCAACCGGGCGCTGGAGCCGTACCTCGCCTGGGTGTCGGGCATCCGCCGCGACGAGGCCAGCACCCGCGCCGGGATCAAGGTCGTGGAGTGGGACGCCAAGCGCCAGATGGTCAAGATCAACCCGATCGCCCGGTGGACGCAGGACGACGTCGACAACTACATGGCCGACAACGGGGTGCTGATCAACCCGCTGCACTACGACGACTACCCCTCGATCGGCTGCGCCCCCTGCACCCGCCAGGTGGCTCCCGGCGAGGACCCGCGCAGCGGCCGGTGGGCCGGGATGGGCAAGACCGAGTGCGGCATCCACACGTGAACCGCACCCCGCTCCCGCGGACCGGCCGGTCCCGCTGATCGCCGTGGCGCACGGGTCCCGCGACCCGCGCGCCGCCGCGACGGTGGAGGACCTGCTGGAGCTGGTGAGGGAGTCGCGGCCGGGGCTGCCGGTGCGGGCCGCCTACCTCGACCACGCCCCGCCGACGCTCGCCGGGGTGCTGGCCGGGCGGACGGAGGCGGCCGTGCTGCCGCTGCTGCTCGACCGAGGCCTACCACAGCCGGGTGGACACTCCCCGGCGCGCTGGCCGAGGCGGCGGCCCGGCAGCCGCGGCTGCGGGTGCACCGGGGCACGACGCTGGGCCCACACCCGCTGCTGACCACCGCCCTGGAGCGGCGGCTGGCCGAGGCGGGCGTGGCCGCCGGCGACCCGGAGACCGCGGTGGTGCTGGTCTCCGCGGGCTCCAGCGACCACCGGGCCAACGCGACCGTCGCCCGGATCGCCCGCGACTGGGCCCGGCGCGGCTGGTGGGCGGCGA
>NZ_CDRNDK010000230.1:0-9982 GCF_977012225.1 Planomonospora algeriensis
CCCGCCTCCGCGCGGCCGTACGGGGCCCGCTTCCGGCGCGCCGCCGTACGGCACCGCCTCGGGGGTGCGGAGGGGGCTCGGGTCAGAGGGACTTCTCGACCGCGTTGACCAGGGCGGGGTCCTCCGGGGTGACGCCCGGGCGGAACCGCGCGAGCACCTCCCCCTCGCGGGAGAGCAGGAACTTCTCGAAGTTCCACTGCACGTCGCCGGCCTCGCCCTCGGTGTCGGCGGCCCGCGTCAGCTCGACGTAGAGCGGGTGCCGGCCGTCCCCGTTGACGTCGGTCTTGGCCAGCAGCGGGAAGTCCACGCCGTAGTTGGTCGCGCAGAACTCCTGGATCTCCTCGGCCGTGCCCGGCTCCTGGCCCATGAACTGGTTGCAGGGGACGCCGACGACGGTGAAGCCGCGCTCGGCGTAGATCTGCTGCAGGCGGACCAGGCCGGCGTACTGCGGGGTCAGGCCGCACCTGGAGGCGACGTTCACCACGAGGACGGACTTGTCCGCGGCGAGCTCGGCCAACGTGGTGGGCGCGCCGTCAAGGGTCTGCACGGGGATGTCACGGATGCTCATGGCCGCAGCCTAACCCGCCGGTAGCAAGGGCGGCGCACGGGTCCCGGAGGCGTGGGGCGGGGTCCCCTCGCGCGGGCACGGAACCTCCAGCGGACAGGCACGGAACCTCCGGCGAGCGGGCACGGGGCTTTCCCGAGACGCGGGGAGGCGGGCGACGCGCCGGGGTGGACGCGCCGCGGAAGCCGCCCTCCCACGGATGCGGACGATCCAAACCCCATACCGGGGCGATCTTTGCGCCACTCCTCCGCCTCGGCCCGCCCGCTCCGGTCAGCCGGGCCCACTCGAACCGCCCCCCAACCGCGAAGATCACGCAAACAGCCTCCCCGACCGCGTCGCAGGGCCCGTCCGGCGTTTCCCCGGCGTACTAGAAACCGCGTAGAGAGACCGCCGCGGTGTCCGCCGGAAGCATGCCGGCGGACGGGCGGGCGTCCTTCGTCCGATCCACGGACGCGGGACCGGCCGGCGCGCCCGGGTGTCACGGCGTCCGGACGCGGCTTCCGCACGCGGCCCGAAGGAAGGACGGTTTTGGACAGTCACCGCGCTTTACGCGCCGCCGCCGTGACCGTGGTCGCCACCTCCGCCGTGGTCGGCTCCACGGCGACCGGTACGACCGAGGCGAACCGCACGACGGCCGTGGAGAGGACGGCCGCGGCCGGCACGGCGGAGCGGGTTCACCTGGTCACCTGGTCCACCCGGGCCAGGCCTGGGACCAGGTCTCTCGCGAGGACCACGAAGGGCAGGAACAAGGCGATCGCGTTCCGCCTCGTCTCCCGCCGCGCGTGGTCCCATGACCAGTTCCGCTGCCTGGACAGTCTCTGGACCAGGGAGAGCAACTGGAACCACCGGGCGTACAACCGCTACTCGGGTGCCTACGGCATCCCCCAGGCGCTGCCGGGCTCGAAGATGAGCGGCAGCGGCGGGGACTGGCGGTCGAGCCCGGTCACGCAGATCCGCTGGGGCCTGCGGTACATCAAGCAGCGCTACGGCTCGCCGTGCGGTGCGTGGGGTCATTTCCGGTCGACGAACTGGTACTGACCCTCTCGCGGGAGCGTCCAGGGGAAGGGCACGCTCCCGCCGGGCGCCCGGGGCCGCGGCCCGGGCGTCACCCGTGCCGCCCGCGCTGCACGGCGACGGCGCGGATGAGCAGTTCCAGCCCGAACTCGAACTCGGCCTCGTGGTCGCACGCGCCCAGCTCGGCGGCCAGGGAGCTGGTCTCGGGGAAGAGCACCGGGTCCACCTTCTCGATCTCCGCCTGGGAGTGGTGGACGGGGGCGAAGGTCGGGGTCACGCCGACCTCCCGCAGCAGCGAGCCCACGATGTAGGCGATGAACATGCGCAGGATGCGCACCGCCTCCTCGCCGCCGAACCCGGCGCTGCGCAGCGTGGCCAGCGCCCGCTCGACCGGGAGCAGCCCGGCGGCCGACTGGAGCTGGCGGCTGACCACCACCATCGTGCACCGCGGGTAGTGGTGGGCGATCTGCCGGAACGCCCGCGCCTGGATCCGCACCCGCTCACTCCACTCGGCGTCGGGATCGTCGGCGAACTCGATCTCCGACAGCACCGTCTCGGCCACCGCGTCCAGGAGCGCCGCCTTGTTGGGCACGTGGTTGTAGAGCGACATGACGCCCACGCCCAGCTCTCCGGCGATCCTGCGCATGGACACCGCGTCGGCGCCCTCCCGCTCGATCAGGTCGATGGCGGCGGCGACGATGCGCGGACGGGACAGCGGCTCGGGCGACATGCTCCCATTCTCCCCCCGCCCATTGACGCACGTACACCGTACGTGCCACGCTCGAACTATACGTACGGTGTACGTCTCTGGAGGCCGCATGTCGACGCACGATCTCTACACGATCCCGGCCGAGCTCTCCACGTGGGACGTGGAGGCCGCCGGCGCCGCCCGTTTCACCTGGGAGTACGACAACGGCAGGGACCGCATGCTCGCCCTCTACCAGAAGGGCAAGGACAAGCAGTGGGACTCCGTCAAGCGCATCGACTGGGACCTCGAGGTCGATCCGTACAACGTGCTCGGCATCCCCGACACCACCATCGCGATCTACGGCACCCCGCTCTGGGAGCGGATGGGCGAAAGGCAGCGCCAGGACGTGCGCCTGCACGGGGCGGCCTGGCAGTTCTCCCAGTTCCTGCACGGCGAGCAGGGCGCGATGATCTGCTCGGCGCGGATCGTCGAGTCGGTGCCCGACCTCGACTCCAAGTTCTACGCCGCCACCCAGACCATGGACGAGGCCCGGCACGCCGAGACCTACGCCCGCTTCCTGCAGGAGAAGGTGGGCCTGGCCTACCCCATCAACGAGCACCTCAAGGCGCTGCTGGACAGCACCTTGAGCGACTCCCGCTGGGACATGCCCTACCTCGGCATGCAGGTGCTCATCGAGGGCCTGGCCCTGGCCGCCTTCGGCGTGATGCGCGACATCACCACCAAGCCGCTGCCCAAGCAGATCCTCGCCTACGTGATGCAGGACGAGGCCCGCCACGTCGCGTTCGGCCGCATGGCGCTGCGCGACTACTACGCCGGCCTGTCCGAGACCGAGCTGCGCGAGCGCGAGGACTTCGTCATCGAGGGCTGCTACCTGATGCGCGACCGCCTGCGCGGCAAGGAGACCTGGGAGAACCTCGGCCTGAACAGATCCGAGGTGGCCGAGGCCATGGAGTGCGTCGACCGCTCCGAGTACCTCAGGCTGTTCCGCTCCCTGCTGTTCAGCCGCATCGTCCCCTGCGTCAAGGACATCGGCCTGTGGAGCCCCCGCCTGCAGCAGGCCTACGCCGACATGGGCGTGCTGGACATGGCCGGCCAGAGCCTGGAGGCGCTGATGCGGCAGGACGAGGACATCGCCGACAAGCTCGACGCCGAGCGCTTCGCCGCCGAGGAGGCCGAGCGCCACGCCGAGGTCTCCGAGACCATCGCCCTCGGTTCCGACTTTCAGGCACGTCCATCGGGTCCCTGGGCATGAGGCCTCCAGCCGGGCTGTGGTGACCGGCCTCGATCACTCGGTTCGCTCGCGATCTCACCGGGTACGCGGGATTGGGTCCGGCAGAGCCGTGCGCCCGGTACCCGTGCGGCCATCAGCCGCCTTCCCGCATCGATCACAGCCCGTACGTGCCGAAGGGACCGTCATGCTGCTGGAGAACAAGACCGCCATCGTCTACGGCGCCGCCGGAGCGATCGGCTCCGCGGTCGCCCGTGTCTTCGCCGGTGAAGGCGCCGCGGTCCACCTGGTCGGACGCACTCGCGAACCGCTGGAGGATCTGGCCGACGCCATCACCCGATCCGGGGGGCGCGTCGAGGTCGCTTCACTCGACGCGACCGACCGAGCCGCGGTCGAGCAGCACGCCGACGCCGTCGCCCGGCGCTCTGCGGGCATCGACATCGCCTTCAACGCCACGTCCAACGACGACCTGCAGGGCACCCCTCTGGTCGACATGGCCGGTGACGACGTGCTGCGCCCTGTCGTCAAGGCCGTCACCACCCACCTGACCGTGGCCACCGCCGTCGCCCGCCACATGATCGGCCGCCGCAGCGGGGTGATCCTGGCCATGGGCGGCGGCCGGGAAGCCATCCCCCGCCTCGGCGGCTCGCACATCGCCTGGTCCGCCCTCGCCGGCCTGTGCCGCCAGCTCGCCGGCGAACTCGGCCCGCACGGGATCCGGGTCTGCTGGCTGCTCTCTCCCGGCTCACCCGATCCGTCCGACCCGCCCGACGACGACCCGGAGGCGGACGTGACCCTGCTCCACCGCCGTCCGGGGCTCGAAGACGTCGCCAACGTCGCCGCCTTCGTCGCCTCCGACCGCGCCGCGACGATGACCGCCGCCGAGGTCAACATCACCGGCGGCGCCGTCGTCGACTGAACGCACGTACCCGCGCCGCTCCCAGCGCCGGCATCCCGGCAGCCGTATCTCCGCCGCACCGGGTACACAACGGGAACCCCGCGCACCGATCGCTAGCGGGCGCCCCGTCGCGCTCGTTTCCTCGGGCGAGGCGTTGGAGTTGCCCTTCGTGCACGTCGCTCACCCACTCCCAGCCGGGCTTGGCCGATGGGCCGACCCGTGGGTCGGCGGGGACCCGGCCGTTCCGCAACGCGCGTACGTACGCCTGGTCCTGGTCGATCCGTGCCTGCACCTCGTCGGATCCGCCGACGGACCCGTGGCCCGGGACGACGACGTCGACGCCGCCCGCCACGCCCTCCAGCAGCCGCAGCGCGGCGAGGTAGTCCTCGATCGGGTCAGCGGCGCCGTCCCAATCGAGCATCGGAACCAAGACATCGGAAAGCATGTCGCCGGCGACGAGAACCCCGCGCTCCTCGATCAACAGCGCCGCATGGCCCGGGGCATGCGCTTGATGCTCGATGATCCGGACTCCGGGGCCGTCCCAAGGGATCTGCGCGGTTTCGGCGGGCAGGCCGGCGATGAGGCCGAGCAGGTCCAGAGGCACCCGCCCGGCGATCTCCGTCTCCAGCAGGTGGTCGGCGATGCGGGCCTTCGCGCCCGCGTCCGACAGCTGATCTCGGGCGGTGGCCGCGCAGCGCTCCGTGCCGTAACGGGGCGCCTCGCCGAGCCGGGCGTGCCAGAGCAGATGATCCCAGTCCGGATGCGTGGAGAACCCTGCCACGACGGGCTGGCCCAACTCGCGAAGGTCGTTCGCGAGGCAGTCGATCTCGGAGCCGGTCACCCCGGGGTCGATGAGCAGCACACCGGCCCGGCCCTGCACCACAACGGCGTTGCTCTGCACGAAGTCGCTCTCGTGGACCAGCACGCCCTCCACGACCTGTCTCAGCACGGGCTCGCCTCCTTCGCGTCCCGGATGGCGTAGCGATGCATCGTGACGCCCTGCTCGAACGATCGCTGCTCCAGCAGGTCGAGGTCGATCGGCACGTCGTAGTCGTCGAACAGCGGCCTGCCGAAGCCGAGGACCGCCGGGTGGGTGAAGAGCAGCAGCTCGTCGAGAAGCCCCGCCCGGAGCAGCTGCGTCGCGAGCGCCGCGCCGCCCACACTGATGCTGCCGTCGGTCCCGGCCCGCAGTGCGGCGAGTCGCCGGATCGCGTCGTCTCCGCCGATGATCCGGGTGTTGTGATCAGCGCTGCGGCGGGTGCGGGAGACGAGCACCTTGGGCTTGGCGGTCCAAATCTCGCCGTACTCACGCATGTAGTCCGGCAGCGACGCGTCCTCGTGCGCCCGCGGCCAGTACTCCTCCATGGCCTCGTAGTAGACCCGGCCATGGACCATGAGCGCGAGCGCCTGCGTCTGCGCGTTGGCCTCGCGGTGCAGTTCCTCGTCGAGGCGCAGCCACTCGCCCGCGCCGTTGTCCCCCGGAACCTGCTCGATCCGCAGGTCGAGGGAGACCTGCATCGAGTAGACGAAGCGGCCCATCAGCTCCTCTTCCTAAGTGATTGCACTTTGCAACTACTATATTGGGAGCGAATACTTGTCAAGGAGGAATCGTGGAACCACGGTCCGGGTGTCCGATCAACGCCGCCGTCGAGGTGCTCGGAGACCGCTGGTCGCTGCTCGTGCTTCGCGACGTCATCTTCGGTGATCGCCGCCACTTCCGGGCGCTGCTCACCGGGTCGATCGAGGGCATCGCCTCGAACATCCTCGCCGACCGCCTGGTGCGGCTCGTCGAGGCGGGGATCCTCACCCGCGGCACCGCCGCGCGGGGGCAGCGCGCTCGCTACAGCCTCACTGAAACCGGTGTCCAGACCCTCCCGATCATCTGTGCCCTCGGCGACTGGGGCCTCGACTGGCGCCCGGGCAGCCACGAGCTCCGGAGCCGGCAGCGGCTCATACGCGATGAGGGTCCGGCGTTCATCGAGGAGCTCATGGACGAGCTTCGCGTCCGCCACCTCGGCGCCCCGCCGAAGCCGTACGACGGTCCGAGCCCGTTCGATCGCCTCGACTCCGCCTACGCCGCGGCCGCCGAACACGAACACGAGCACGAGCACGCCGACCAACGGTGACGGAACGGCCTCCGCCCTGACCTTCTCGGGCTCCGACGGCTCGCCGTCACCGCCGGGACGACGGCAGCGCGATCGATGCCTGCACCGGCCGCCGCAGCCGGTTGATCTACCACATCCGGCTGTACCAGTCGGCCATACGCCGATCGGCCAGCGCTTTGTTTCCCCAGCGTGAGCAGATCGTGACTGGTTGCCCACCGGTCTCCTCTGTATCGTCCGGGCGACGGGTCATGCCGGACAGCCCAGGCGAGGGGTGCATGAGCGGACCAAGACACTGGTGGCGGCCGACCAGGCGCAGGAACAAGCCCGATCCGCGGATGGCGACCGATCTCGGCGACGCGCTGACGGCCTACTGGCGCAGCGGCAAGTGGTGGGGCAGCCCCGACTTCATCCGCTGGCTGGTCGACACCGGCCAGCTCGCCAAGGCCGACTACGCCCTGCGAGCCCTGGACACGCCGAACCTCTCGGAGGAGGGCCGCTACGCCCTGCAAGGCGCGGAGCGCAAGCTGCTCAAGGCGCTCGCCGACTCCGCCCGCCCCGCGGCCGATCCCGTCGGCGGGCAGGTGAACGGCTCCGCACCGCCGTGACGCGACCAGCCGGCCCCGCGATCTCGGCCGGCGGGTCGTCCACCCGTGTGCTCGGCAGCAGCGGCTTGTCGCTCACATCCCCTCTCCCGCCTCCCGGGTGTCGGCGAGATCGGTGCCGGGGCGGCCGGCCGCGTCCTGTTCGCCGCCATCACCGGCGACCGCACGGAGCGGCAGGGCCAGGGTGAAGGTGGAGCCCTCTCCCGGCGCGCTGACGGCGCCGATGGTGCCGCCGTGCGCCTCGGCGATCGTCTTGGCCAGCCACAGTCCCAGCCCGACACCCTGGATGGCGTTGTCGTGGGCGTAGCGGGCGCGGTAGAAGCGCTCGAACACGCGAGGCAGCTCGTCGGCGTCGATGCCGACACCCTGATCGGTTACCGCGATCGCCACCCGGCCGTCCTGCGACGCGGCGCGCACGGTGATCGGCGTGCCGATCGGCGAGTACTTGACCGCGTTCGACAGCAGCGCGCTGATCGCGCGCACCAGCAGATCGCGGTCGGCCACGACGGTGTCCACGCCGGGGTCCAGCCGCACCTCGATGCTGTGGCCGCTGCTCCGGGCCTGGGCGTTGGTGGCGCGCACCACCTCCTGAAGGAGCCGGGGCACCGGCACCTCGGCGGCGTTCACGACCAGCTCACCGGCCCCCAGGGCGTTGACCGCCAGCAGGTCCTCGACCAGGTCCTGCAACCGGGCCGCGTTGCGCGTCATCGCCTCCAGCATGCGCTGCCGCCGGGCGGGATCCACCTCGATGTCCGTGAGCATCTCCAGATATCCCGTCAGGGTGGTCAGCGGCGTGCGCAGCTCGTGGGAGACGGTGGCGACGAAGGCGTCCTTGGCCGCGTCCAGCTCCGTGAGGCGGGCGACGGTCTGCTGCTCGGCCTCATACGCCTGGCGCAGCGCCTGCTCGGCGTGGCGGCGCTCGGTGATGTCGTGCACGAACGCGTGAAAGGCCCACTCGCCCGCCTCGCGGGTGGCCCACACCACGATCTCGATGGGGAACTCACTGCCGTCGGGCCGCGCGCCGGCCAGCTCCAGCCTGCGGCCCAGGACATTGGACCGCCCCGTGGCCAGGAACCGGACCCGGCCGGTCTCATCGGCCTTGCGGTAGCGTTCCGGCACGATCGCCTCGTGCACCAGACGGCCCAGCACCTCCTGGCGCGAGAGGCCGAACATGCGCGTCGCCGCGGTGTTCCACTCGGTGATGTGCCCGGCGGCGTCGGTGGAGACGAACCCCTCCACGCAGGTGTCGATGATCTGCTGCAGGCGCTCGCGGCCGGCCTGGGCGGTGGCCTGAACGGTGCGGCGGTCGACGATCCGGCCGAGCTGGTAGCCGATGGCGGTCATCACCCGCAGCAGCGGCTCGTCCCTGGGGGCGATCTGCCGGGAGAAGAACTGCAGCACCGCCGCCACCCCGTCGATCGCCATGACCGGGAAGGCGAAGGCCGCCCGCACGCCCGGGTCGCGGCCCCGCAGCACGCGCACCGCCAGCGGATCGGCGGTCAGGTCGGCTGACCAGACCGGCTCGCCGGTGGCCGCCACCCGGCCGATGACGCCGGTCCCGGGAGGAAAACGGGTGGTGGCGGCGATCTCCCGCAGGACGGGGAAGTCCTCGATCGGCCCGGCCCAGACGCCGGAGGAGACGAACACCCCGCCGTCGGCGGCGGGCACCCCCAGGTGCCCCAGCGGCCAGCCGGTCAGCCGGCAGACCGCCGACAGCGTCGCGCGGGCCGCTTCCTTCAGGTCGTCGGTGGCGCCGGCCACCGCGGTGATGTCATCGAGCAGCGCGACCATTGCCATTTCCCGCTGCGTGCTCATCGATGCTCCGCCCCCCATGCTCGGCCGATGCCGCAGGCCGACGCGGCCGCCCTCCCAACGTATCCCCTCCGTGATCGATCGATCACCGACAGGGGCGGCCGGGGGACGCCGACACGGCGCTTCAGGAGATCGGCCTCCGGGGGCGTCAGAGGCTCGACCGGCGCCGAGACCGACGTGTACCCTACGGGACGGTCTTCGGAGGGCCGGGTTCCGCCCGCCGCGGACAGGCCGTACTCCCGTCGGCCGATTCCCCGCAAAAAAGATTCGCCGCCGTGTCGATCCGCGGCACCGCCCGTTCGACCTAAGCGTGACAGAGGCCGAAACGCACCTGGACGACCCCGAGGAGACACCGACCATGAAGTACATGCTGATCTGGCGCGCCACCGACGAGGCCTTCGCGAAGATGGGCGACGTCGACTTCACCCAGATGCTCGAGACCGTCGGCCGCTACAACGACGAGCTGATCCGGGCCGGTGTCCTGGTCGCCGCCGAAGGGCTGGCCGACGCCGCCGAGGGCGTGGTCGTCGACTACTCCTACGACCCACCCGTGGTCACCGACGGCCCCTACGGCGAGACCAAGGAGCTGTTCAACGGGTTCTACATCCTCAACGTGACCTCTAAGGAGGAGGCCGTCGAGTGGGCCAAGCGCTCGCCGATCACCGGTCCGGGCTTCAAGACCGAGATCCGCCGGATCCCCACGATCGACGAGTTCCCGCAGGACAACGAGTGGATCCAGAAGGAGCGGGCGTGGCGCGAGGCCACCGGCCAGCTGTGAGCGGATCGACGGGAACCGGCGGGAACCGAGGGGGATCGACAGCGGATGGCTGATCCCACCGGGCGTGAGGCCGTCGCCGCCGTCTGGCGGATCGAGTCCGCGCGGATCGTCGGTGCGCTGGCCCGCTACACCGGCGACTTCGCGCTGGCCGAGGACCTGGCCCAGGAGGCGCTGGCCGAGGCGCTGGTGACCTGGCCGCGCGAGGGGGTGCCCCGCCATCCCGCGGGGTGGCTGCTCACCGTCGGCCGGCGCCGCGCGTCGACGCCTTCCG